>JAUSQH010000046.1 GCA_030652895.1 Alphaproteobacteria bacterium | reverse complement strand
ATGCGGTCATCCGCGCCACCATCGCCCGCGGGGCCAAGCGCGCGCACGTCAATGCGGGCGCTTTCCATACCGCTGGCGAGCAAATGCGAGCGCGCGGCCAGGGCGCGTTTCAGGGCAATACGCCGGGTTTCGGCGTCGTTTTGCGCACCTGAGGCATGCGCTTTCAACTGCACCCGGTCTTGCCCGCCAAGAGACGCCATCAGGGCGTCAAGCTGAGCGGTGGCCTCCGGGGTTAGCTCAATTGCACCCGGCGCAAACATAATAGCCGCCGCCGCGGCGGCAGGGGCCGATGATACGGATGGGCTTAGACCGGCGGGAAGCGCCACCATGGCTTGTGGCGGGCTGGCGGCAGGCGGTGGCGGCGCTACACGGCCTGCACCCGCCGTCACCGGGGTGATGGGTTTTGGCGGCGCGGCGGCGGTCAATGGGGATTTTGTTACCGGCCGGGCCGGAGCAGGCGCAGGCGTCAAGCCAGGGTTTAATGGCGTGGGGGTAATATTGCCAGGCGCGCCGGTTACAGGAGCTGACGAAGACGCAATTGCGGCAGCCGCCGGTGGACGGGTAGCAACAGGCGGGCGGGATGCATATGTGTGTGGCGGCGGCGCCAGACGCACACTGCTGGTCGCACGCGCCCTCGGGGCGTTGGCGGGATCAGGTGGCAATATATCCGGGGGGCCCGGGCGCGCAATGCGCCGCGGATACTGGCCATTCAGCGCAGAGAGGTCGACCTCCACCGCAGGCCCCGCGGAACGCCCACCGATATAGACTGTTTCCTGCGCCAGAACTGGCGGCGAAGTCAGTACCAGCAAAAGTGCGGCAATTACCCATGGGATGCCCGGTTTTAATCTAACGCTGTCTTCTGCCAGCATGGCGAATCCCCAAAACGTCACCTGTTATGAATACAGTATCATGCAGCACTTGATGGCAAAAGTTTGGCGATAGCCCCATGCAGATGGTCATTCCCGGCCAGGACGCTCCCGGATTCCAGCATTTTATCGCCACCATTGATTTCAGTCACAAAGCCGCCCGCTTCGCGCACCAGCAATATGCCGGCTGCAATATCCCAGGGTTTCAGGTGGCTTTCCCAAAAGCCGTCAAACCGGCCCGCAGCGACAAAAGCTAGATCAAGCGCCGCGGAACCCAGTCGGCGAATGCCCGCAACCTCTGGCATTAGCGCCGCCATTTCCGCCAGGAAACGGTCGTGGCCCGGCCGAGCGTGATAGGGAATTCCCGTCGCCAGCATGGCCTGGGTCATATCGCGCCGCCCGGACACGCGGATGCGGCGGCTGTTAAGATAAGCGCCCTGGCCTTTTTCCGCCACATACATGTCATCGGACACCGGATTATAAACCAGCCCGGCAATCACTTCGCCCGATCGCACCAGTCCAATAGAAATCGCGAAATGCGGCAGGCCGTGCATGAAGTTCAGCGTCCCGTCCAGCGGATCGATAATCCAGTGATGGCGGGGGTCGGCGCCATGCTTTACGCCGCTTTCCTCGGCGATTACGCCATAATCCGGGCGGGCATGCAGCAATTCATGGATGAGGGTTTTTTCCGCTTTCAGATCGGCATTGGTGACAAAGTCGGCCGGGCCCTTTTGCGAGACCTGTAACTGCTCCACCTCACCAAAATCGCGCACCAATGCGCGCGCCGCCTTGCGGGCGGCGCCAATCATCACATTGAGGGTTGGCGAATGCACCATGGATAGTATGATCCTTTGCGCGAATTAGTCAGCGCGGCGTAAATAGGTTACTTCTTCCGTGTCGACAATGATCCTGTCGCCGACACCGCAAAATGGCGGCACCATGCAACGCACACCGTTGCTGAGTGTCGCAGGCTTGTAGGACGACGACGCCGTCTGTCCTTTCACCGTCGGTTCCGTGTCCGATATTTCAAGGGTCACGTGCTGCGGCAGCTTGACGCCGATGGGGCGCCCTTCGAAGGATTCGACCATGACCTGCATGCCATCCTGCAGAAACGCGGCGCGTTCGCCCAACATATCGCCGTCGATCTGTATCTGCTCAAAGTTTTCCTGATCCATAAAGGTATACGCATCGCCCTCGGCAAACAGAAACTGATAGTCTTTCTGGTCCAGCCGCACCCGTTCAACGGTTTCCGAGGACCGGAAACGTTCATTCAGCTTGGTCCCCTCGATCAGATTCCGAAGCTCGACCTGGGCGAACGCGCCACCCTTGCCGGGTTTCACATGGCTGGTCTTGACCGCCACCCAGAGGCCGTTCTTGTGCTGGATGACATTACCGACGCGTATTTCATTACCGTTGATTTTCATGAGGAGGCTGCCAATTGAAGATGGGGAATTATATTGCGGGCGGAACCTAGCAGCTTGCCCCGCAATGCACAATCTTAACTGGATCAGGCGGGCTTACCCCCGTATTGTCATTCCCGTGCTTGTCCGGGCAATCCAGGGGCAAAAATATGGGCTTTTTGTCGTGCTCTGAATGCCCCCCGATAATGTACGCCGGGTTCTCTTCTGGTCGACCTGCCAGCCCTCGCGGCGTAGCAGCACGTGAACGCGACGGTATCCACTACGCACCCGCGTCTCGCACCTCTTCTTTTTAAACTTACTTCACTAAAGTCGAGAGTGCGATAACGCTCATTTTACTCACCGAAAAAAAAGCCGTTGGCGGATAAATCCCCGATTAATCCGCTGCGTCTTCAACCGCTCGTTTTGTGTCGCTGATCGCTTCATCAGCACTTTCCCCGGCTTCTTCTAAAGGGCCTTTTTTTTCTTCACAGCCCGATAAGGCTAGTGAGCTTACGGAAAGAACCCCCGCAGTCACCAAGGCAAAGAACCTGTGTCTTGAATGCATCATAATCATCCCTCCGCGAGTTTCTGCATGTAGCCATCAAACATGGCGCCAAACCACAAGGCAATTTTACAACAAAAATGTCAAGATTGATTTTCCAATATTTTTACTGGGTTTATTTCCGCGTTACTTTCCATTCGTGACCGCTCTATTTATTTTCTACTGTCACGCAAATAAGAAAAACCATGGAACCAAATTCCAGCCTCCCGCGTTTGTTAGCAGGCCCTGCAGTTTTGCATGGGGCATAAATTGCATATCGTTTCGCGGCCTCCTTTTCCGGACGCCGCCGTTGCGAAGCCAAACGATGGAGAAAATAATGATGCTTAAGCAAAAATCTACAATCCTGAGCGCAGTCAGTGTAATCGCACTTCTTGCGGCGTCTCCGGTTATCGCTGCGGATAAGACAAACACAGGCGCAACCACGAATAGCGTCAACCCGACGCAGATCAAAGCCGAAGAACTTGTGGGCAAGGACCTGCATAATCTCGCTGGCGATGAAATTGGCGAAATAACTGCTGTGATTATCGACAGCAATGGGAAGTCCGCCGCACTTATCGCCAGTGTTGGCGGTTTTCTTGGGATGGGCGAACACGAAGTTGCAATCGACTGGAACGACTTGCGTATACGTGATGGCGGAAAGCTCATTCAAACGCGGATGAGCAAAAGCGACCTCAAAGCCATGCCCGGATATAAATATAAGCGCGAAGAAGACCGCAAGACGGCCTTCACTGACGCGCAATATGACGAACAGCGGTCAAATTATGAGTGGATACCCACGAACCAGGTAAGCGTCAGCAACCTTATCGGTACGGATGTCACGGGCAAGGGAGATAAGGTTATTGGTGAAGTTGACGATGTCGTCATTCTCAATGGACAGCCAAAGCTGGTTTTATCCGTTGGTGAATTTTTGGGAATGGGAGGCGAGACTGTTGTTCTGGAGTTCGACAAAACCCGCACCTTCCATCAACGAGGTGACGCCGATGATTTCAGGGTCGGCGTGGATATGACGGATGCTCAGATCAAAACTCTGCCGAAATACGTGCCTCTCGAAGATAAAAGCTCCTAGCCGTTCATTGTGGGTACGTTTGTTACGAGCCCAATAAGCTCGAGTTAAGTCAATGACGGGGCAGCCGCCCCGTCATTTTTTCATGTCATTGATTGCCCGGCAAAGACCCGGTAGGCGGCTCTATCCCAGCGCCATTAGGGAACAAGTTCTCATGTCTCCGGCAGCATGGTTCGCTTTTTTGAATCCAGTTTTGGCTTGTCGGATTCTGGGTCGTTTTTTGAGATGGTCACCTCAGGAGGCGGGCCGTAACTCTTTTGCACTTCTTCATTTTTTTCCGAAGTCGGATTTTCATTCTCCGGAAACATTGCAATTTCATCCACCTGGTTTGCACGCTGATAGTAAATCAGTTGCGGGTCCGTCGGGTCGATATCATTGGCGTCAAACGCTTCTTTGATAGCCTGGATAATCCGGGCCCGCGAAATGACTTCCTGGGATCGCTCAGAATTAATCCACCATCGCACACGCACACCCAACGATGTGGCGCCAAGCTCCCAGCAGAGAATTTGCGGCGGCGGGTCGGGAATTATTTCATCTATCGGCTTGAGCGCATTTAGAATGATCTCGGTAATTTTCCGGATGTCGTACGCGTACCCGACCGTGAAATCGATTTCAACCCGGCGGAGTTCCTGTGAGGTATGTATGGTCACGATGCCGGCGTAAATATTTATGTTGGGAACAATAATATCGCGGCCATCGTAAGTACGAATTATTGTCGCCCTGGGCTCTATACGCTGAACCGTCCCCTCGGCTTCTCCGATGCGAATTTGATCGCCCCGTCTGAAAGGAAGCCGCAGCAAAATCAAAAGGCCCGCAAGCCAGTTCTGCAAAATATCCTTGAACGCAAAGCCGAATGCTATCGAACCGATGCCAAGGCTGGATAACAAGTCAACGGGTCTAAGGGACGGAATGACAATAGTGAGGAAAACCAGTCCCCCAAAAGTGATCATGATCCAAAAAGCAAAACCCGATAAAATCACCCCCAGATCCGTCCGTTCGCGGCGGTTAAAATATTCCTTCACAGCGCTGCGCACGCCGAGTGACGTAAATATAAAAATCAGCAGGAATATAAGTCCCGCAATAATATTGGGAAGCAGTATATAAAAGCCCGATACCCATCCCTGTATTGTATCGAGCGCCAGCGAAAAGCCGGATTCAATCGTATTATCGGATTTCACAGATTACGTCCCGGGAATTGAGTACCAGTATGACTCACGATAACACGCCTGATCCTGGTGAAGCGACGAGCGCTTCAAGCGCTTCCTTCTCCTCGTCCAATATGAGGGCATGCTGCGCATATTTCAGGGTAAGTGCAGAATAACGTCTGGACTGTTCAATGCATTCTTCATTGCCTATAGCAGCCAGAGATGCATACGCCTTTTGCAATCGTAGCGTAACCTCCAGCATGCCCGCCCCATCGCGCGCGAGGCTGCCAAATATGTCGTCATATAAATCAGAGGCGAATAGTGCGGGCACATGTACTCGTGGAAAATGAACTTCCGAAATCCCAGCAGGGTCCTGACTTGCCCACGGTATCAGTAAGCGCACGGCAGTGCCGATCACATCTATCGCCGTGCCATAATCATTCACGGCGGGTGACAATGCGCGTGCGCCAATTTCATTTAAGACGATCAGGCCGTAACGTGGATCCTGTTCGAATGACCGGTTCCCATTTACGACGATCGCGTCTCGTATAAGACACAGCAGTTTTTCGTCAGGAGGCGTGGAAATATAAGCGACGGGTTTGCTTGAATCGCTAAATGCCCCCGGCAACGCCCGAATAAATATTTCCATCTCATGATCTTCTGCCAGATCCGATAGCCTCTGCATATCGATGTTCTGAATATAACCGATCTGCGAATGCGTTATCGCGTGATGCGAAATCGCAGGCACGTACTGTTCAAGCCGCGTTCCTCCCAGATATGGCTCGTCCAGGCGCTGCTGTAATGCCTGCGCTGTGGTTCTTTCTACAACATCTATGGTTTCGCCCACGCGACCAAGATGTGAAAGATGATCGATCCATGTCAGCAATGACGCCGTGATAACAAAGACGACGCCAAGAGTGACCACAAACAGAATGAGACGACCACTTTCGCCGTATATACCAATTTGAAGCGCTATTATGCCGACAAGGCTATATAAAAAAGAACCAATGAATATCGAGAGCGCATTTTGCGCGGTTCTGTCTTCCAGTAACAATGTTACTGCTCGTGGGGTCGCACTTGAACTGGCGGCGGCATGGGCTGCCACCATGGTGCTCAAAGAAAAAGTTGTGACCGCAAGCATGCTGCTGGCGATGATATGAAGAATGCTGTCGACAGCATCCACACCAACTTTGCCTGCAATATCATTCGGAATGAAGTCCTTTACCAAAAACGCAAAAAGTGCGGTAAAGATTCCCAGCAGACAAAAGAATGTCGCACGCAACCAGAGTTTGCTGCCGAAAGTTTTTAATATCCACTGCCATTTAGGCATACATAATCTTCCAGACGAGTTCCATCGCATGGATCGGCTGCGCACAAATTATCCCTGTCTCAGCTACCCCTTGGGATCATCCTCTAGTAACGGCTTTAAGGCAAGTGGCGTGATGATCGTTGTAACGATCGCCATGATTACAACAGCGGAAAACAAAAATGTGATTTCCTGTGGCGTTGGATCGGGCATTTCGAAAAGGCCCGCGCGCAAGGCGATATCAGCAACTATGAGTTCGACAGCGCCCCGTGCGCACATTCCGCTTCCCAGCGCGGCGGACTCGCGCAGCGACATCCCTGAAAAGTAAGCCGGGATCCCCGCTCCTAATAATTTTCCCATAAAGGCGGCCGCTAGAATCACAAATAACAAACCCGGTATTTGTGTCACGGCCGACAAATCGAGACTCATTCCGATTGAGGCAAAAAATATCGGCGACAGAAATCCCAATGTAACGCCAGAAATTTTCATCTTCGTGTCGTCAAAAATTTCTCCGCTCACTGTCTGGCGCCTGAAAAACAGCCCGGCCATAAATGCGCCAACGATAAAATGTAACCCCAGCACCTCTCCAATCACGGCATAGCTCATCGCTGCCACAATCAGCATACTGAACACAAATTCTTCCGATTCAGTTTTCCTTAATTTCTTGCCGACCCATGGAAACGCATATTTTCCCAACCCTATGGTGATAATAAAAAATATCGAAACTTTCCCGATTAAAAACCCAAACGTTTGAATATCGGGCAAGGCGCCATACCTGATAACCGCAGTTAGCACCGCCAGAAGTATGAGACTGGCGATGTCATCATATACGGCCGCCGAAACAAGTGTCTTGCCCACCCGGGACGTCAACTTTCCCAAATCAAGTAATATTTTGGCCGCCACCGGTACAGCGGTAATCGCCATTGCGGTTCCCAGGAACAGGGCCTGCGCGAACCTGACTTCCGATGCAGGTAGAAATACCCAGGCAATTCCAAATCCAAGCCCGAAAGGAAGCAGCATACCGCCCAGAGCGACACCCAGGGCAACTCGTGAAGATTCCACGATATCGGAAGGCCTTAATTCCAGGCCAGCTAGCAGCATAAGAAAGAAAATTCCCAACTCCGTTATCCCGTGAAAAACGTCATTGTGCGATATCGAGGAAAGAAGGGAAAAAGTGTCGGGAAACCTGGCGGTAACGATACCAAGAAAAATACCCGCGAGCAGTTCACCCACTAAAGAGGGCTGCCCTAACCATTTCATTATTTCGCCAGCCAGGCGTGCCGCGAAGAGCAAGATAGCTAGGATATACAACAGTTCCATTCTTTTTGCTTTTCTCCGGGCGCTGTGTTTCAGCCGTGCAACGGCGACTACCCGTACTTCCTTAAATCAAATGATCTGGACATCAATTGGTTCCGCAATTTCATCAGGCCGGGAAAATCATGGAACCTTTCCGCCGTCTAATTCGTTTCCTGTTTGATATTGCCATTCGTGGAGCGGCGAGCAGCGTTTTAGCCGCCCGCGGGGCTATATCAGAGCATAAAAGGAGGGGGCTTATGATCAAGAAAGCCCAAACAGGATTGAAGGCACACACGGGAAAATCTGCGTTTATCGTGAACAACCGGTCAAAGGAAAATACGATGGGAAAATTTCAACAAACAGCTGTTGCGTTAGCGATTGTGACAGCGTTAGCAGCTTGTGGTCAAACCCGCGGTGAGCGCGCCCTAAGCGGCGGCGCAATCGGCGCAGGCGCAGGCGCAGTTGGGGGCGCGATTCTTGGCGCTGATCCGGTAACTGGCGCAATCGTAGGCGGTGCCGTGGGCGCCGGAACGGGTGCTGTAACAAAACCGGATGAAGTCGATCTTGGTAAGCCGGTGTGGAAATAAACAAAAAGGGAAGGAGTTCGCGA
>JAUSQH010000045.1 GCA_030652895.1 Alphaproteobacteria bacterium | reverse complement strand
AAATGGGCATTGGCAACACCACGGCGGCGGCGGCGGTTAGCTGTGCGCTGTTCGGCGGCGAGGCCGAAGATTGGGTCGGGACAGGGACTGGTGTCGATATAGAGGGGCTGGCGCGCAAGACCGCAGCGGTGCGCGCGGCGCTGGCGTTTCACGAGGGGCATCTGTCCGACCCGCTGGAAATATTGCGCCGGGTCGGCGGGCGCGAAATCGCCGCCATGGCCGGGGCCATCATCGCGGCGCGGGTGCAGCATATTCCTGTATTGCTCGATGGTTTTGTGGTGGGCGCCGCCGCAGCGGTGTTGCATCAGTTGCAGCCAGGTGCGCTGGATCATTGCATGGCGGCGCATGTATCGGCGGAGGCCGCCCACGGACGCCTGCTGGAACAAATCGGCAAGAAACCGCTGCTTGATCTCGGTATGCGGCTGGGCGAGGGCTCCGGCGCGGCGCTCGCGATTTCCGTCGTCCGCGCCGCCGCCGTCACCCATGCAGGCATGGCGACGTTTGAACAGGCAGGGGTCAGCGGCCCGGGTTCGGCAATCAATTGAAAGAATATGATCTGATGACAGGACAGTATCCCGCTTTCACCAATAACCTTGTGACCGCATCGATCTTAAGTGGGCCGGATTTAGTGACCTGCTCCCCATTTATGTACCGTGGGGAGCAAGTCTCCCTAAAATGACAATGAAGTGCGCACGGGAAGGAGAACTACTCTTCATTTCGGATTTCGTTGGAGCGTCATTCATTTTTTGCGAAGTTACAGCAAACAAGAGGCATGCAAGGTTGACTATACACTCGAACGATGTTCATTTTTCATATTCCGGGTTGATTAATATAGATTTTATTTAACGTTAACACTCGTCGCTGATAATGTAGCGCGGTTAACGGACTTTGCATTGCCCCTTTTACTGCGAATATTTACGGGGAAGTAACTTGAATATTCTTACTGTTTTCGGAACCCGACCCGAGGCGATCAAGCTTGCCCCGCTTGTGCGCCGTTTGCAGGCGCAGTCCGGCATTACGTCGCGCGTCTGCGTCACGGCGCAGCACCGGGAAATGCTGGATCAGGTGCTGGAGATATTCGCCATCAAGCCGGAATAT
This sequence comes from Alphaproteobacteria bacterium, assembly GCA_030652895.1. Classification (GTDB taxonomy): domain Bacteria; phylum Pseudomonadota; class Alphaproteobacteria; order UBA11222; family UBA11222; genus UBA11222. Next base: position 6,797 of record JAUSQH010000045.1, on the reverse strand, counting down.
GATCTGGACCTGATGAAAAGCTCGCAAGGCCTGCACTACATCACTTCTGCGGTGCTGGAGGGGCTGACGGGTATTCTGCGCGAATGGCGGCCCGACTGGCTGATTGTTCAGGGGGATACGACCACGACCTTCGCAGCGGCGCTGGCGGCGTTCTATGAACAGATACCCGTTTGTCATGTGGAAGCGGGTTTGCGCACCGGCAATCTGTATTCGCCCTGGCCCGAAGAAATGAACCGGCGCAGCACCTCGATCATTTCGGCGCTGCATTTTCCGCCGACGGCGGAGGCGGCGGACAATCTGTTGCGCGAGGGGGTTGATCCCGCCAAAGTGCATATCACTGGCAATACGGTGATTGACGCGCTGTTTTACACGCGCGATATGATTGCGAAAAATGCCGCGCTGAAGGCTGACCTGGATGGAAGGTTTCCGTTTCTGGACAAAAGCAGGAGGATGATACTTGTCACCGGGCACAGGCGGGAAAATTTTGATGGGGGGCTGGACCGGGTCTGCGCCGCCCTGGCGCAACTCGCGGCGCGCGATGACGTGACCATCGTCTATGCGGTGCATCTCAATCCAAATGTGCAGAAGTCTGTGGCGGTGCTAAAGGATTTGCCAAATGTGCACCTGATCCCGCCGCAGGATTATGTGGCGTTCGTGCATCTGATGGCGCAGGCCTATCTTATCGTGTCAGACTCGGGCGGGGTGCAGGAAGAAGCGCCATCCCTCGGCAAACCCGTTCTGGTAACCCGGGATACGACGGAACGCCCGGAAGCGGTAACGGCCGGCACGGTGGAGCTTGTTGGCACAGATGGCGCGCTGCTTATTGAGCGGGCGGAACGGCTGCTGGATGACGCGGAGCAGTACCGGAAAATGAGCATGGCGCATAACCCCTATGGGGATGGCACTGCCTGTCAAAAAATTGTGGAGCGGTTATTAGCATGAAAATGGTCAATAAGATCTGTGTCGTCGGGCTGGGGTACATTGGTTTGCCCACGGCGGCTGTATTTGCCGGCAAAGGCATTGACGTGGTGGGTGTCGACACCAGAAAAGACCTTGTCGAGGCGGTCAACCAGGGCAGGCCGCATTTCGGCGAGCCCAATCTGGACACGCTGGTCCGGCGCGTCGTGGAAGACAAGAAACTGCGCGCCACGATGACGCCCGAGCCTGCGGACGCGTTTTTGATCGCCGTGCCGACCCCCTTCAAAGGCAATAAGCAACCCGATCTTTCCTATATTGAGGCGGCGGCCACGTCGATTGCGCCGATGCTTGAAAAAGGCAATCTGATTATTCTCGAATCCACCTCGCCCATTGGCGCGACGGAAATGATGACCAACCTTCTGGCGGGACTTCGCAAGGATCTGAGCTTTCCGACCCAATTGGGCGAATTGTCCGATATCCGCGTGGCCCATTGCCCGGAGCGGGTATTGCCGGGGCGCATCCTTGAAGAAGTGGTCAACAACGCTCGCATCATTGGCGGGATGACCCGCAAATGCGCCCAGCAGGCGGTATCGCTCTACAAAATCGTGGTTGAGGGCGAATGCCATGTGACCAATGCCCGCACCGCCGAACTGGCCAAACTCACAGAAAACGCCTACCGCGATGTGAACATTGCGTTCGCGAATGAACTGTCGGTGATTTGTGACAAGTTCGGTATCAACGTCTGGGAAATGATCCGTATGGCGAACCTGCATCCGCGGGTGAATATCCTCACGCCGGGCCCTGGCGTTGGCGGCCATTGCATCGCCGTGGACCCATGGTTTATCGTCGACAGCGCCCCGCAAGATGCGCGCCTCATCCGCGCCGCGCGCATGATCAACGACGAAAAACCGCTTTATGTCGTCAACAAGATCGAGGCCAAGGCGCGTTCACTGGTCGATCCGGTCGTCGCGCTGTTTGGTCTGGCGTACAAGGCGGATGTGGACGACCTGCGCGAAAGTCCCGCGGTGCATATTGTGGAGATGCTTGCCGGGCGCAAGATCGGAAAGATACTGGTGGTGGAGCCGCATATTTCGGAGCTGCCCTCAGAGTTGAAACTGGAAAATGTCACCCTGATGGATTTTGACATGGCGTTGGCCCAGGCCAATCTGGCGGTTCTGCTGGTCGATCACAGCGCATTTCTGCATGTAGACCGGGATGTCCTGAAAGACAAGTTTGTTATTGATACGCGCGGCGTCTGGTAGCCGCATACTTTGAGGAAACGCGTCTATACGATACTGGAACCTTCCGCCTGGCGCGGTAAGGGGCTGTCACCTGTCAACAAGGTCATCTGCCTGTTAATTCTCGTTTCGGTAGTTGCGTCTATAGTGGAAACGGAGCCTGAAGTATTAAAGGGCCGGGAAGACCTCTTCAGCATTCTGGAATATTCCCTGACCGGTATCTTTGCCATAGAATATTGCCTGCGGATATGGATCGCCATTGAGAAACCGGAATATACCGGCAGTATCATGGGCAGGATCAGATACGCCCTCTCATTTTTCGCCATTATCGATCTGCTGACGATATTAGCGGTGGTCTTAACCGTATTTGGCACAGCGCCGCTGCTGCTGCGCCTATTCCGGCTGGGGCGTATCTTACGCCTGGCGCGGCTTGGCCGGTTCTCCAGCGCCCTGAACACCTTGCAACGGGTTCTTTCTACCCGCGCGCCAGATCTGCTGATCAGTGTCGGGCTCGCCGTCACTATCCATATAATCGCCTCTACCCTGCTTTATTTTGTAGAAGGCCGAATCCAGCCGGAAACTTTTGGCAGCATCCCCAGGGCCATGTGGTGGGGTGTCGTAACGCTTACAACTGTAGGATATGGCGACGCCTACCCAATAACCGTATTGGGGAAAATACTGGGATCAGTAACGGCCGTTGTCGGTATCGGCGTAATTGCTTTGCCAACAGGAATATTGGCGGCGGCGTTCAGTGACGCGATGGACGAAGAACGCAAGAAATCATCCGGAGACGAAAACTGATGGACGTGTGGGCGCGGGCCGGGTCGGCGAGCCCGGCTGACCCGAAAGTTTCTAGCGTAGAGAAAGCTCCAGCCAGACGCTGGCAGTAATAAGCGTCACCCCGCTTATCCGCGCCAGCACCCGGTCATTGGGAGCAAGTTTTTCGAGCAGCACATAAGCTGCAATGCCGATAATCCAGGAGAGGTTCATAATTCTGCCGGCGAATAGCAGCCCTATCTACCACACCGTCACATCCCGGGACCAAACACCCGGCACATGCCACTGATACGTCGAACTATTTAGCTGCGGGCGTACTCTGATCCCGATCCTGGAGATGCTTTTCAACGATCTCCACAACGCGCAGGGCGTTTCGGGACCATGTCAGGCCCTGGGCCTCTATTGTCGCTTTGGCGCCATTGGCGATCTGCTCGCGCATCGCGGGGTCGGAACACAGACGTAAAATGGCGTTAGAAAAAGTGTCTTCGTGCTCACCATCTGTAGCAAACAGCGCGGCATTTTCCCCATCGGTGAGTATTTCACGGATATTGGGCGTATCCGGCGCAACAATGGCGCGGCCCAGAGCCAAATATTCAAACAGTTTCAGGGGCGAGGCATATTCCGTCACGCCGGGTATCAGGGCGATGTCAAAGGCTGTTACATAATCGGCCACATCGTCCCGGCCCACCACCCCGGTTATCGTCAGCCGGTCCCCGACGCCACGCGCCTGTGCCAACTGGGTGATCTCCTGGCGGGCGGGACCATCGCCAACCACCAGCAGGTGCAGATTGTGCTGTGCATTATCAAGGGCAATAAGCTCAATCACGCGGTCCAGCGCATTCCAGCTGCGGATAAATCCCGTGAAGCCAAGAACCAGCCTCCCCTGTAATCCATATTCTGCTTTTATGTCTTTTCCCGCCAGCCCGTCGGCGAAACGAACCGGATTGATGCCATTGGGAATGACATGAATGCGATTGTCCGGCACCCCGTAATTGCGCACATATCCAGCCAGAACTTCCGTCACCGGCAAGACATAATCCACGCCACGCCACGCCACGCCCTGGGACCAGGCGGCAAAGCCGTGCAGTGACAGGCCGTCATGCTGGGAGCGTTCCTCGAAAATCGGCCCGTTCACTTCAAGCACCAGAGGCACGTTGGTTAGACGCTTCAACCAAAGCCCGGCGAACATAAAAAGATTGTATCTTTCGTACACAAAATCAGGCCTGTGCCGGTTATACGCCTGATAGAGACGCACAAAGGCCGGCACACTGTAAATCGCCTCAAGTATTTCATAGATCGCGCGTGGCAATAAACGCTTCAATGTTGCGATCAATCCGGCGTCCGAGCCAAACTCTGTCTGCTGACCACCGCGCGTGGGCCCAACTAAAATTACTTCGTGACCAAGCGCGCGTAATGCGTCGGTCATCTCATCCATATGCACGGCTTGACCGTCGCGACTGGCAATTCGGTGGTGGAACATGATCTTCACAAGGAATCACTCACTAAATGTGTTTCGAGACCATTCTTGGTACCGCGTAAACAAGGGGCGGTCCAGCATAGCCTGCTTATACCTCGCGTTACGCGCCTGCCTCGTGTCATTTGGACCGGTCCTGTTGAATAAGTCCTTTATCGGGCCTACACTATAAACACCACGCGCTCCCGCTGAAGGAACTCCAATGGATCTGAAATTCACCCCCGAAGAAACTGCATTTCAAACCCAGGTGCGCAGTTTTATCGTTGAAAATTATCCGGCCGAATTGCACGCCCGCCGCAAGCTAGAGCGCGAACTGAGCAAGGATGAGCATTTATCCTGGCATAAGGTTTTGGCGAAAAAGGGTTGGGTGGCGCCCTCGTGGCCTGTGGATTATGGCGGCACGACGTGGACGCCCACCCAGAAATATATTTTTGCCCAGGAGCTCGCCAGCGCACAAACCATTCCCCTTATGCCGTTTGGGCTGGCGATGGTTGCGCCGGTAATCTGGACCTATGGCACAGCCGCGCAGAAAGATTATTATCTGCCGCGAATTTATCAGGGTGCGGACTGGTGGTGTCAGGGATATTCTGAATCCGGGGCAGGCTCCGATCTGGCGAGCCTGCGTACGCGCGCGGTGAAAGATGGCGATCATTACGTGATCAATGGCAGCAAAACCTGGACCACGCTGGCGCAGCATGCGGATATGATGTTTTGTCTGGTGCGCACCGACACGCAGGTCAAACCGCAGTCGGGTATTTCGTTTCTTCTGCTGGACATGAAAACGCCGGGCATATCCGTACGTCCGATCATCACTATCGATGGCGGGCACGAGGTCAATGAAATATTCTTCGAGGACGTGCGCGTGCCGGTGGCGAATTTAATCGGCAAGGAGAACGAGGGCTGGACCTATGCCAAGATGTTGCTGGGGCATGAACGCAGCGGCATGGCCGGTGTGGCGCGGTCAAAACATCAGCTGGCGCGACTGAAACAGGTGGCGCGGGACACGCCGCAGGACGGCCAGCCGCTGATAGCGGATAAGGATTTCGCGCACAAAATTGCAGCCGTTGAAATTGAATTGCTGGCGCTCGAATTTACCGATTTGCGCATGCTGGCGGCGGAAAATTCCGGTAAATCACCGGGACCGGAAAGCTCGATCCTGAAAATCAAGGGCACTGAAATCTCGCAACGCATTACGGAACTGATGATTGAGGCCGCGGGAGTTTACGGCGCGCCCTATCTGCGGGGCATGCATCTGGATGGGGACAATTTTCCGAATGTCCCGCCGGATATGGCAAGTATCGCGCCAGAATATTTTAACATGCGCAAGACCTCCATCTATGGCGGATCGAACGAAATTCAGCATAATATCATCGCCAAAGCGGTGCTCGGCCTTTAATGCGGCCGTAATAACAACAGGGAAACGTCATGGATTTTTCGTTCACGGAAGAACAGGTTTTGCTGCGCAACAGCGTCCAGCGTTTCATACAGGACCGATATAGTTTTGACGCGCGCAAAGCCGTCATTGCGTCGGATAGCGGCTGGAGCCACGAAGTGTGGCGCGCCTTTGCGGAGCTTGGCCTGCTGGCCGCGCCCTTCGCCGAGGAATATGGCGGCTTTGGTGGCGGCGCCATCGAAGCCATGATTATCATGGAAGAATTCGGCAAAGGGCTGGTGGTGGAACCCTATCTGCAAACCGTCGTGCTGTGCGGCGGGCTGATCAATCTGGCGGGAAGCGCTGCGCAAAAATCTGCATTGCTGCCGAAAATCGCCAGCGGGGAACTAATTCTGGCCTTGGCCTATGCGGAACCGCAGGGGCGCTTTAATCTCGCGGATATTGTCACCAGGGCGGAAAAAAGCGGCGACGGGTTTATTCTCAATGGTAGCAAGGCCGTGGTGGCCGCCGCGCCGTGGGCTGATAAATTGCTGGTTTCGGCGCGCACATCGGGCGGCCAGCGCGACAGGGACGGCGTGACGGTTTTTATCGTGGACAAGAACGCGCCCGGTCTTTCGACCCGCGATTACCCAACCATTGATGGCCAGCGCGCCTCGGAGATCAGTTTCGATGGCGTCAAACTCGGTGGTGATGCGGTGCTTGGCCAGGTGGGGCAAGGGCTGGCGCTGCTGGAGGAGGCGTTCGACCGTGCGATCGCCGCACAATGCGCCGAAGCGGTTGGCTGCATGCGCGTACTGACCGATGCGACCGTTGAATATTGCAAGACCCGCAAACAGTTCGGGCAGCCAATCGGCAAGTTTCAGGTGTTGCAGCACCGCATGGTGGACATGTTTATGGAGTGCGAACAGTCCCTTTCCATGACCTATATGGTCAACCTGAAACTGGATGACGGCGTGACGGAGCGGATCAGGGCCGCATCCGCCGCCAAGGTGCAGAT
>JAUSQH010000041.1 GCA_030652895.1 Alphaproteobacteria bacterium | reverse complement strand
GCGCCCATGGCCTTGCCCAGTTCCACGGCCGCAAGGCCGACGCCGCCCGCAGCCCCCAGCACCAGCAGGGTTTCGCCGGGTTGCAGATCGCCCCGGTCCTTCAGCGCGTAGTACGAGGTGCCGTAGGTCAGGATAAAGGCCGATGCGGTGGCGTAATCCATCTGGGGCGGGATTTTGGTCACCATTTCGGCGCGCACCAGCGCCTGTTCGGCAAATCCGCCCCAACCAGTGCCGATAAAGCACAGCACCCGGTCACCGGGCGCCAGACCCGTAACACCTGTCCCAATGGAATTGATCGTGCCCGCCACCTCGCCCCCCGGTGAAAACGGCAGCTTCGGCTTCGACTGGTATTTACCCTGAATAATCAGATAGTCGGGAAAATTAACCCCGCAGGCATGCACGTCAATTACCACCTGCCCGGGACCAGGGGTGAAATCCTCGACCTCTTCCAGCACCAGTGTTTCGGGCATTCCCAGAGCCTTGCATAAAACGGCTTTCATCGTAATTTCCTGTTTTGACGAGGTTAATTAAATATCTGTGAATTAGACTTATCACAAGACGCGTTGCTTGCGAACCTCCCGTACTTGCCCTTATGGGTCAATAAATAGTATAGGGCTAAAGCTAAATCTGAGGAAGGTGGCCGTATGCATATACATATGAAGCTTTGCGCGAAAACGCTTAACGGGCTCTGGCGTGGCGCCCTGGTGGCGATGATCCTGGGGGTGCCTCAGGTCATGGCGGCGCAGACCCTGCTTGGCAGCAGCCGCGACTGGGACGCCTTCGTTGTGACCGAGGGAAACTCCAAGTCCTGCTATATGCGCGCCGCCCCCGGTAAAAGTGCGCCCGCTGGCGTCAATCGCGGTGACATCTTTCTGTTTGTCACCCATCGCCCCGCCAGCAAGGTTACCGCCGAAATCAGTGTGATTGTTGGCTATCCCTTTAAGCCCGGCAGCAGCGCCAGCATGGCCATCGGCAGCCAGAAATTTTCAATGTTCACCCAAGACGATGGCGCCTGGATAGAAAAACCAGCCGATGAAGCACGCGCAATTACCGCCATGAAGCAGGGCGCGTCACTGACTCTGGAGGGCGTCTCATCGCGCGGCACCAAAACCACGGATACTTATTCGTTGCAGGGCTTTAGCGCGGCGCTAAAGACCATCAACAAGGCCTGCGGCATAAAATAGAAAACATACTTATGGACATCGCTACCATCCATGCACCGGTAACGGGGCAGGTTAATCTGATCGGGCTTTCGCGCGCCGAGCTGGCGCCGCATCTGCTTGGCGCCGGCATTCCGGAACGTCATGTGAAAATGCGCGCGCAACAGATCTGGCACTGGATGTATTTTCGCGGTGTCCAGGATTTTGACGCCATGTCAAATATCTCCAGGGATTTGCGCACCCTGTTCAGTGAGCGTTTCACGCTGGCGCGGCCCGAAATCACCAGCGAGCAGATTTCCACGGACGGCACCCGTAAATGGCTGATGCGGTTCGCCGACGGCAAGGAAGCCGAAACCGTCTTCATACCCGAGGACGAGCGCGGCACGTTATGCGTATCGTCACAGGTCGGCTGCACGTTGAATTGCGCCTTCTGCCATACTGGCACGCAGATGCTGGTGCGCAATCTGACACCCGCTGAAATTATCGCCCAGATGATGGTGGCGCGTGATCGGCTGGACGAATGGACAAGCGAAAACCGCCACCTGACCAATATCGTGATGATGGGCATGGGTGAACC
>JAUSQH010000024.1 GCA_030652895.1 Alphaproteobacteria bacterium | reverse complement strand
GGATCGCCCGCCGTAATAAATGTAATCAACCCGGCGCGTCCCGCGCCACGCAGTGCGGCAAGGCGTTTATCAATACGTGTCTCGCTCATGTCAGCTGCGTCCCCAGCATCCGGGCGACGGCGAAAATATCCTTGTCGCCGCGCCCGCACATGTTCATGCACAGCAGGTGATCGTGCGGCAGGTCGGGAGCAATTTTCGTCACATAAGCCAGCGCATGCGCAGGCTCCAGCGCGGGAATGATGCCTTCCAGTTTGGTGCATAGCTGAAACGCCGCCAGCGCTTCATCATCGGTCGCCGAGACATAGTTCACACGCCCCGCCTCATGCAGCCAGGCGTGCTCCGGACCGATGCCCGGATAATCCAGCCCCGCCGAAATCGAATGCGCATCGGTGATCTGCCCGTCGCCATTCTGCAGCAAATAAGTGCGGTTGCCGTGCAGAACGCCAGGCTTCCCGCCCGCAATGCTTGCGGCATGCAGGCCTGTCTCCAGCCCCTTGCCCGCCGCCTCCACCCCATACATAGCCACACCGGGATCATCCAGAAACGGATGGAACAGGCCAATGGCGTTTGATCCGCCCCCGATACAGGCGACCAGTGAATCCGGCAGACGCCCTTCACGCTCCAGCATCTGTTCGCGCGCCTCGCGCCCAATCACCGATTGAAAATCACGCACCAGCATGGGATAGGGATGCGGCCCGGCAGCCGTGCCGATAATGTAGAACGTGTCCATCACATTGGTCACCCAGTCGCGCAACGCTTCATTCATGGCATCTTTCAGCGTCGCCGTGCCGCTGGTTACCGGCACGACCTCGGCTCCCAGCAGCTTCATGCGGAACACGTTGGGCTGCTGGCGTTCAATATCGGCTGCCCCCATGTAAATCACGCAGGGCAATCCAAAGCGCGCAGCAACCGTGGCGGTGGCCACCCCGTGCTGACCCGCGCCGGTTTCGGCAATGATGCGCCCCTTGTTCATACGCCGTGCCAGCAAGATCTGGCCCAGGCAATTATTGATCTTGTGCGATCCGGTATGGTTCAACTCATCGCGTTTGAAATAAATCTTTGCACCGCCAAAATGTTGCGTCAGGCGTTCCGCAAAATATAGCGGGCTGGGCCGACCTGCATAATGGGTCAGCAAATCATCCAGTTCCGCCTGAAACGCGGGATCGGCTTTGGCCGCGTTATAGGCGCGCTCCAGATCAAGTATTAGCGGCATCAGCGTTTCGGCAGCATAGCGCCCGCCGAAAATACCGAAATGGCCTTGCGCATCTGGGCCAGCCCGAAAGCTGTTTGGCTTGGGTACAGTCACGATCAAATTTCCAGTTACAAATGTTTAGCGGTTTTCACAAAGCTGCGGATTTTCGAAATATCCTTGATCCCCGGCCCGCTTTCCACTCCCGATGACACGTCTAGCATTTTAGCGCCACTGATGCGAACAGCCTCGGAAATATTTTCCGCATCAAGACCGCCAGACAACATCCAGGGCTGCGTCCAGGTATGACCGGCGATAAGCCGCCAGTCGAATACCAGGCCATTGCCGCCGGGTAAAGCGTCGCTGGTCAGTGGGGGCTTGGCGTCGAAAAGCAATATGTCACTGACCGTTTCGTAGTTGCGGGCGCGATCAATATCGGCGACGCCCGCAATGGCGATCGCCTTGATCACCGGCAGGCCGAACCGGGTGCGAATCTGCCGCACCCGCTCAACTGTTTCCGCCCCATGCAATTGCAGATAATCCAGACCAACATGCGCCAGCACATCGGCAATGGCGGCGTCATCCGGGTCCACAAACAACCCAACTTTCGCAACACCAGCCGGAACACCCCGCGCCAGAGACACAGCCTGCAGCGCCGAAACTGCACGCGGCGAGCGGGCGAAGAACACAAAGCCCACAAAGTCCGCCCCGGCTTCGGTTGCGGCCTGTATGCCTTGCGGAGTGGACAAGCCACATATTTTCACTTTGGTCATGCTGGGTTTATAGCAGAAGAGGACCGAAAACGGGACACGTCTCGAATTTCGTCAAAATCCGGAAACCGGACTGAAATTACAAAATAGAGCGGGTTCCAGACACTTCTGAAATCAAGTCCGAGAGGCTTATAGGTCACAAAACTACATCGCGCGCTTTTCTCAGGTGTTTCAGGACACCTGATCGGGTGTCCTGTGCGGCGCTACATATGCTTCGCTAATACTATGTAACTGTTCGTCATTAGTCGGCGGGCGCAATCTGCGCTGATTGAGCCACACCGCAAAGCCCCCAATCAGGATGCCGAGAAACATGGCCCCAAGTATCACCAGAAACAGCGGCGCCTCGATGCTCCATCCTTCTGACGCCGGGGGAATGGGGTCAAAATTGACCGTGACAAACTTCCGGTTGGCAAGCGCCATCAGTGACGCGAATATCGCCACCACCCAAAAGAAAATCCTGCGTAAACGATTCACCTCAACACCAGGTTATCTGAATGCACGGCATTGTTTCATGCCGGCGGCAGGGCATTTGCCCCCGCATTAAGGCGTTCGCGCATTTCCTTGCCGGTTTTGAAAAACGGTACGCGCTTTTCTTCAACCTGCACCGCACCACCGGTACGTGGGTTTCGGCCGGTGCGCGCCGGACGCGTCTTTACCGAAAAGGCGCCAAAGCCGCGCAGTTCCACACGGTCGCCCCGCGCAAGCGCACCTGAAATTTCATCAAATATCGTGTTGACGATTTTTTCGATATCGCGCTGAAACAGGTGCGGATTGGCAAGAGCAAGTTTCGTGATCAGCTCGGATTTGATCATGGCGGAACATCCATCCTCTTAATCAGCCAGAAACTATCTAATAGTTTTCAAGGGTGCCAGAGTGAAACCAGCCCGTCAAGTGTAAGCCTTTTCAGGTTAAGGCTTTTTTCTGCCCACCCCAAAAACAGACTTTCCATCCAGAGACCAGGCAAAGTCGTGTCATCGCCATATTCCAGCAATTGAACTGGCAATTTTCCTGAAACCTCTTTCTCTTTTTCCAGCCATACGCGCGCCTCCGGAAGGCCACCGATCTGATCAATCAGTTTGGCGTCCAGGGCCAGCCGGCCGCTATACACACGTCCATCCGCCAATTCCCGGGCGCGTTCGGGGGATAGATTACGCCGCTCGGCGACCAGACCGACGAACCATTGATAGGAATCATCAATCAGCGTTTGTATCGCTGCGCGGCCCTTTTCATCTATTGGCTCAAACGGCGACGGCTTGCCCTTCAGGGGACCGCTGGTAATGAGCTCAATCCCGACACCAACCTTTTTCAGTAATTCACTGAATTCGGTATTTTGCATCAACACGCCGATCGACCCGGTAATTGTATTGCCCCGGGCAATGATATGATCCGCGCCGATGGCGGTGATGTAGCCACCAGATGCGGCCACCGTTCCCATGACCGCAACAACCGGCTTTTTCCGGGCTACTTCACGCAACGCCAGATACAGCCCTTCAGAACCCGAGGTGGTACCGCCCGGGCTGTCAATACTGACAATCAGCGCCTTGGTACGGGTGTCATCGGCAAGCTCGCGGATCGCCTGGTCCCGGTCCTCATCGTCGACAATAATGCCGAGTACTTCGAGCCGGGATATATGATCACGCCCAAACGGCAACCCGGTGAGGCCCACCGCAATCATCGTAACCACGCCGGTCAGCGCGACAAGAGCGGCGATACGCCACAGGGAAAGATTTCGCCGCAGGCGGCGCCGGTCAAGAATTGCATCCGGCTCAAAAGACATTGCGGGTATCCCGATATTGTTATCCGGCCCCGCTTGGCATTGGGGGCCGGATCAAACCTTTACAAACGAAACCAGGCGTCAGCTTGCGTCTTTGTCTTTTGCCCGCAGCGCCGCGCCAAGAATATCACCCAGCGACGCACCGCTATCGGAAGACCCGTATTGCGCCACGGCTTCTTTTTCTTCGTCAATCTCACGCGCCTTGATGGATAGACCGATTTTCCGCGCAGCCTTGTCCAACATGGTGATCTTGGCGTCAACCTTGTTACCGACCGAGAAACGTTCCGGCCGTTGTTCAGAACGGTCCCGGCTCAGATCAGCGCGCCGGATAAAGGCCCGCATTCCGGTGTCTCCAACCGATACTTCAATGCCCTGTTCCTGAATTTCTTCGACACGAACAGTGATCACCTGACCTTTACGCAACGGGCCGTCGGGAGAAGCCGCCACATTCATCGGATCGGCGCCCAGCTGCTTGACGCCCAGGCTGATGCGTTCTTTTTCCATGTCGACGTCAAGCACTTTGGCTTTGACGACGTCGCCTTTGTTAAAGTCCGCAAGGGCTGCTTCCGGCGCCTTGTCCCACGACAGGTCGGACATGTGCACCATGCCGTCAATGCCGTCTTCCAGACCGATGAACAACCCGAATTCAGTGATGTTCTTGATCTCGCCTTCCACTTCAGAACCAACCGGGTAGCGTATGGCAAAACCTTCCCAAGGATTGTCCATGCATTGCTTGAGGCCAAGCGAAATACGCCGGCGCTTTGGATCGACGTCCAGAACCATCACTTCGACTTCCTGCGAAGTGGAAACGATCTTGCCAGGATGCACGTTTTTCTTGGTCCAGCTCATTTCCGAGACATGCACCAGGCCCTCGACCCCAGGTTCCAGTTCAACAAAGGCGCCGTAATCGGTTATATTGGTGACACGGCCCGTGAAGCGGCCCTGCAACGGATATTTGACGTCAATGCTATCCCACGGATCGGACTGCAACTGCTTCATACCAAGGCTGATGCGCTGGGTTTCCGGATTGACCTTGACGACCTGCACCTTGATGGTCTCGCCAATCGTCAGGGCCTCGCTGGGGTGATTGATGCGCTGCCAGGCAATGTCGGTGACATGCAGCAGACCATCGACACCGCCAAGATCGACAAACGCGCCGTAATCGGTGATGTTCTTGACAACGCCGTCGAGCACCTGGCCTTCTTTGAGATTGATCAGCAATTCAGAGCGCTGCTCCGCACGGGCCTCTTCCAGCACGGCGCGGCGCGACACAACGATATTGCCACGGCGCTTGTCCATTTTCAGAATCTGGAACGGCTGCGTCTGACCAAACAGCGGTGTTACATCGCGCACTGGACGGATATCGACCTGGCTGCCGGGCAGGAACGCAACGGCGCCATTAAGATCAACTGTAAAGCCACCTTTAACGCGGCCGAAGATAACCCCGTCCACCCGCTTGGCGTCCGTAAAGTTACGTTCAAGATCGGTCCAGGCTTCTTCGCGACGGGCCTTCTCACGGCTGAGCACGGCCTCGCCCATGGCATTTTCGATGCGCTCAAGAAACACTTCGACGGTGTCGCCGATCTTGATGGTGGGGGCCTGTCCGGGAGCCGCGAATTCCTTCAGCGGAACCCTCCCTTCAGTTTTCAGCCCCACATCGATCATGGCAAAATCATTTTCTATCGCGATGACCTTACCGTTGATGACTGAGCCTTCTACACTGCGCTGCTCTGAGAAACTCTCATCAAGCATCGCAGCAAAATCTTCTTTCAGGGGCATCGCGTGCGACGCCAGGTTTGCGTTAGCCAAGTTGTTCTCCTAAAACGACATTTTTATCTGGCCGGCCGGTTGGTTCCGGCGGTCTTCAACATTCACATATAATCGGGCTGCACCAATAACGACTTTCATTCCGGGGGAAGTCAGCCATTAGAGCAATATTCAATCAAATAGCACAGAATTTTAATTTGATTGAATATTGCTCTAAGTGGCAATTTTGCCAGAAATAGCAGCAAGCGCAACCGCGAAGGCGTCGTCTATAGCTAAATTCGTGGTGTCAAGCAAGTGTGCGTCTTGGGCGGGACGCAACGGGGCGCTGGCGCGGGTCTGATCGCGGGTGTCACGGGCCTGCAAATCCGCCAGCACCTCAGCCTCCGTGGCCGCCTCACCCCGCTCGATAAGCTCCAGATAACGTCTACGGGCTCGGGCGGGCGGGCTGGCGGTGACAAACAGCTTTACCGGGGCGTCAGGACAGATCACCGTGCCGATATCCCGGCCATCCAGCACGGCCCCAGGCGCCTTACCGGGAGGATGGGCGGCAAACTGGCGCTGAAACCCTACCAGGGCCTGACGCACCTCTCCAAGGGCGGCAATACGCGACGCAGCGGCCCCTACCCGGTCTGTACGCAATTGCGGATCGTCGAACCGGCTGGTATCCAGGTTTTGCGCCGCTGTGACTGCCGCTGTGACATCCCCCGGATCGGCCCCGGTCAGCAGCAATTGCAGCGCCACGAGGCGATAAAGCGCCCCGGTGTCCAGATAGGCATAACCGAGATGCGCCGCCAGTCTACGGGCCAGCGTTCCCTTACCCGCCGCAGCGGGGCCATCAATCGCAATGACGACAGGCGCGCTCATCCGGCATCTTCGATGGCGGCGCCAAGCCCGTTCATCAGGTCGCGAAAGCCCGGGAAACTGGTGTTGATCGTGGCGCCGTCATCCACGGTCACCGGGCGTTCAGCGGCCAACCCGGCAACCAGAAACGACATGGCGATGCGATGATCCATATGGGTGGCTATCGTAGCGCCCCCGGGGATCGGCCGCACTTCTCCGCCTCGTCCCTCGATAATCAGCCCGTCGGGGAGTTCCTGCACCGTGACGCCGCAGGCAGTCAGCCCTGCGGCTATGGCCGCCAACCGGTCGCTTTCCTTGACCCGCAATTCCGCCAGCCCACGCAGTTCGGTGCGCCCCTGGGCGCAGGCCGCAGCAATCGCCAGAATGGGATATTCGTCAATCATGGACGGAGCGCGCTCCGGAGGCGGCGTAATCGCACGCAGCGGCCCCGCGCGTGCGGTGATATCGGCGGTTATCTCGCCCCCCTGCTCACGCTGGTTTTCCACGGTCAAATCCGCCCCCATCTCTCGCAGGCAGTCCAACAGCCCGGTGCGTAATGGATTAATTCCTACGTTGGTTACGGTCACAGCGGATCCCGGCGTGATCAGAGCGGCGACCAGCAGGAAGGCCGCCGAAGATGGGTCGCCAGGAACCTGGAAATTGGTCGGGCGCAATTCGGGTTGTCCGTGCAGGCAAATCCGCCGTCCGCCACCGGGAATATCTTCAACCGTTATGTGCGCCCCCATATGGCGCAGCATGATTTCCGTATGATCACGCGTGGGTTCCGGCTCGATCACCGTGGTTTCGCCCCGGCTGTTCAGTCCGGCCAGCAAAATCGCCGATTTTGTCTGGGCAGAGGCGACCGGCAACTGATATTCGATCGGCATTACCGGGTCGGCGCCGGTTATCGTCATGGGCAAACGGTGGCCTTCGCGTCCCGCAAATTGCACGCCCATGCGGCTTAACGGTTCGACAATCCGGGCCATGGGGCGGCGGTTTAGCGATGCATCGCCGGTAAACGTCAGCGTTACCGGATGGCCCCCCGCAAGCCCCATCAAAAGCCTGGCCGATGTGCCGGAATTGCCCATGTACAGAACGTCACCAGGTGAACGCAGGCCACCGACGCCGACGCCGTGCACCCGCCATTCGCCAGGACCAACACGAACCGCATCACCGCCCAGAAGGCGGATGGCGCCGGCGGTGCGCATAACGTCTTCGCCTTCCAGCAGGCCCGTAATACTGGTTTCGCCAGCGGCCAACAGCCCGAACATCAGCGCCCGGTGGGACATGGACTTGTCCCCTGGCACCTGCACACGGCCACAAAGCGCCTGCGTTTGGCCGCTGCGCAAAGGCGCTTGGACGCCATGATCAGTGTTAAATGGGTTGCTCAATGCCAAAACTCGTCTATTACTGCCTGAACGGATGGATAAAGGTTGTTTAGCACAGACTTTGTGGACGGCGATAAGCCCATAATGAGGGGGGGTGCTAATTTATCTTTGACATACCGGGCAACCCATGGCTATGAAACGCGCCTTATGGCGCATCAGCCGTAAAACCTACAGAAAGAGGAATTCGTGGCGAAACCGGAATGGGGAACCAAGCGGCAATGCCCAGTTTGCGGCGGGCGTTTTTATGATTTAGGCAAGGCGGATCCCGTCATTTGCATTAAGTGCGAACATGCGTTCGAACCGGAAGTGCTGCTAAAGCCACGCCGTGGGCGGCCTGATGACAAACCGGTTACGGACATCAAATCCACCACCGCCGATGACATCGATGATGACGATGATGATGATGACGATACGATCTCGCTTGAGGAAATTGATGAAGAGGATTTGGACGATGATGACGCCGCTGTTATTGCCGTTATTCCCGATATCGAGATTGATGATGATCTAGATGGCGAGGAGGACAGCGACGATAAAACGCTGCTGGAAACCGATGATGACGACGACGGTCTTGACATCCTGCCTAAACCAAAAAAAGATGATTAGACCGCCAGTCTAATCATTTGGCCGGAGTGCTGTGCTGCACGGCATAGACATACAAGACGACAACGCAGCGGCGGCCGGTGACAGGCCGCAATGCAGGAAGATATGGGGCCGTAGCTCAGTTGGGAGAGCGCTTGAATGGCATTCAAGAGGTCAGCGGTTCGATCCCGCTCGGCTCCACCAGTATTTGTCTCACGGCGCGAAGCGCCTCTGACGGGATGGGCGGGCCGCCCAAAGCGCTGTCGCGCATTTGCTTTTCCCCGTTCGAACACTGTCCCCCAGGCCCGCACATCCGTCACCATCCATGCGCCTTATATTCGTCTGCACTGACGCGATCAGCGAGACTGTATGGATGAGCGAGACTGTATGGATGAGCGCCGCTGGTCCATCAGGAACCGAATTTTTCAACTGAAACATCCAGACAGGCAATATTTCAATAATCTGTGAGCCCTAATAACCTATAAGGCTAATACGTATAAGAGTATCAGGTCACACGCCTGATGTCCGATATTCGTAACCCTAATGAAGCCGCCAAATGGAAAATAAAACGCGCCCGACTATGGCGAAAGATCTTTATGGCAGCGTAGCGCGAAGCTCTGCCTGGCTGATCGCTGGCCGCTGGGGCTCCCGCGTTATTGGCCTGGTAAGCACCGTCATCCTGGCCCGGCTGCTTGCGCCGGACGATTTTGGACTTGTCGCGATCGCCAGCCTGCTAATTGGATTTGCTGATCTGCTGACCCAGCAGGGTCAACGCCTGGCTGTTCTGCAGAAAATAGATCCCGATGATGACTTCATCAATTCCGCCTGGACCATAACCCTGCTAACCGGCATAATTTTAGGTGCCATGGTTTTTGCGATGGGGCCGGTTTTTGCCTATTATTTCGCAGATCCACGCGTCGAACTGGTTATATATGTTTTGTCTTTCAGAATATTTATACTTGGTTTCGAAAATATAGGTATGACACTATATTTAAAAGAGTTTAATTTTAGAACAGATTTTTACTTAAATATATATGAGAAAATACTCCCATTCATCGTTACATTAACGTTAGCTTTTTATATTCGCAATTACTGGGCTCTGGTGTTTGGCGTCATTATTGGACATGTCGGCGCCATAGTCATGACTTATGTCCTGCATCCTTACCGCCCGCGATTATGTTTCAAGAGGGTTTCTGAAGTCTGGTCGTTCTCGGGCTGGGTGCTGATTGAATCCGTCGGACACTATTTTACCATGAATGTGGATCGTCTTTTTGTTCCCGGCGTGGGAACCACTTCCACGATGGGCCACTATCATGTCGGCGCCGAACTTGCGCGCATGCCCACCTTCGAATTATTCATGCCTCTCAACAGGGCATTCTTTCCTGCCTATTCCCGTCTGCAGGGTTCCGCCAGCGAGATGGCAAATAATTTTGTGAACATCCTGTCCGTGGCTGCGATTATCTGCATCCCGGTCAGTGCCGGTTTTGCCCTTGTCGCCGGCGACGCCGTGCAATTTATCTACGGCGAAAAATGGATACCGATGATCCCCGTCGTCCGCTGGATTTCCGTGAATGCGGGCGTGCTGGCAGTTCTGAGCACGTTTTATCCGGTGTTGCAGGCCAGCAACCGTACCCGGCTAGCCGCATCAATAACCTTTGTCCATGCGGTGTTACTGGTTGCCGGCCTGTCCCTGTTTCACAGTTCGTATAACAGTATCGACGGTATCGCCATGACACGCACCCTGATCTCTTTCGCTGTTATTCCGTTTGCCATTTACTGTCTGCGCCGGGTTATTCATGTCTCTCTTGCTCAAATTTTTGGG
>JAUSQH010000017.1 GCA_030652895.1 Alphaproteobacteria bacterium | reverse complement strand
CTGCGTGCAGCGGTGACCGTTGCGCCGGGCGCCAGTGCTGAAGTCACCAACCGGCTGTTTGCCGGAGCCAAGAAAGTCAGCCTGATTGACGGCTACGCAGATAAATATTCGATCAAGCTGTTCGACCGCGCCATTGACTGGGGCTGGTTCTATTTTCTGACCAAGCCGTTATTTGTCCTGATCAACTGGTTTTATGCATTGACGGGAAATTTCGGCGTCGCAATCATCTTACTGACGCTGACTGTCAAGGCGGCTTTCTTTCCGCTGGCCAACAAGTCCTATGTGGCCATGAGCAAGATGAAAAAGCTGCAGCCGCTGATGCTGGAAATCCGGGAAAAGTTTCCCGATGACAAAGTGCGCCAGCAGCAGGAAATGATGGATCTGTACAAGCGCGAAAAAGCCAACCCATTGTCTGGTTGCCTGCCGATGCTGGTCCAGATACCGGTGTTTTTCGCCCTCTATAAGGTGCTGTTCGTCACCATAGAAATGCGCCATGCGCCGTTTTTCGGCTGGATCAATGATCTGGCGGCGCCGGATCCCACATCACTTTTCAATCTCTTCGGGCTCATTCCCTGGTCTCCGCCCAGCTTTCTGATGATTGGCCTGTGGCCGATTATGATGGGCGTCAGCATGTGGATGCAGCAAAGGCTTAATCCCGCCCCCACCGATCCGGTGCAGGAAAAAGTCTTCATGTGGATGCCGGTGTTTTTCACCTTTCTGCTAGGCACGTTCCCGGCCGGGCTGGTGATCTACTGGACGGTTAATAATGTGCTGTCGATTATTCAACAGGCCCTGATCATGAAGCGCGAAGGCGCGGAAGTCAGCTTCCGTTGGTGACAGAACCGCAAATTACGGCAGATCAAGCGCCGGAATTTGATCCCGAGACGATAGAAGCCGGGCGGGTACTGTTTGCAGGCGCGTGTGATTTTGTACGTGGCGTGGTCAGTATTGACCAGATGCCCGATACAGACCTGCCGGAAATCGCCTTTGCCGGGCGTTCCAATGTAGGCAAGTCCAGCCTGATCAACGCGCTGACCAACCGCAAGACGCTGGCGCGCACGTCGAACACTCCGGGCCGCACGCGCGAGATAAATTTTTTCAATCTGGCGGATCGCCTGATGCTGGCGGATTTGCCGGGCTACGGCTATGCGCGGGTGCCCAAGGCCCAGGTCGAGGTTTGGACCCGGCTGGTGAACACCTATCTGCGCGGCCGGCCCTGCCTGCGGCGCGCCTGCGTGTTGATAGACGCGCGTCATGGTGTCAAGGAATCTGACACGCAAGTCATGAAAATGCTGGACGCTGCTGCAGTTTCCTATCAGATCATTCTCACCAAATCGGACAAGGTAAAGGTGGTGGATCTTGAGAACTGTCTGGATCGCACAAAAACCTTGTTGCGTACCCATGTCGCCGCGCATCCGCAGGTGCACGTGACGTCCTCTGAAAAAGGCGACGGCATTGCGGAATTGCGCGCGGCGCTGGGGGAACTGGCTGCGCCGAGGGCGGGATGAATCGAAGCGGATGAGGAGGTCGAAATCCGGCCTAAATGGAGTGTCAAACGGCAATGTCTTGCTGAGATCTGACATGGAAAAGACAAGAACCCCTCGGGAACTCTGTGATTGGGTCGATTCTGTCACATCAGTTCTTTCAGAAACTGCTGATGGAAAGCGTTATGCCCGCTCTGGAGCGACATTGCGGAAAAAGCTCTGGGAGGAAATTCGCCCGCTAGGCCTATTTGCACGCCATCGCTATGGTTCGAGGTCTGATGTTAAATGCACACCTAATCTGGGTAATGAGAACTACGATGGCAGAATCGATTTTGATGACAAATCCACACCTTCAATTTATGTGGAAATCACTCATGCAAAAGACGGGCATGATGAAAGCTTGCGGCTGAGGGTTCTGAGCGAAAATGGGACCGTAAATTGGTTGGGGCCAATCGCAACATCGGGAACAAAGGCGTCAGGCAAACAAACTATCCATGTGGAGAATGAAAGCGTGAATCACAAAGTAACGCTGGCCAAAAACTTAAAAATATTAGAAGAACGCATTAGTAGTAAAAGTAATAAGAACTACGGGCCAAATCACGTGCTTGTTATTGTTATAGATGACTATATTGCGTTTCGTAATCAGGATGATCGGGTTGTATTGGCGGAGCGTGCAAAATCTGTCGTTGATTGCGCGAAGCCAGGATTTGGAGAGGTTTTTTTATTAGGCTCCTCTGGCAACTATTTGGCCACTGTTGTGTAGAAACCTCGATCACTCCTTTCCTCCGCAGACAAAGCCGCGCATTCTTATCCCCCTAAATGCCGCACATAATCCGTTGCGCCATGCAGAATTCTGACGATCAGAATATGGTCCTCCAGCAAATCATAAAATATCACATGGCGTTCGCATTCAAACCGCCGTATTGCCGGGTTCACCCGTGAATCAATCCGGCCGATCTCTGGGTTGGCGCAGATAATCGTGATTCTGTTTTCCAGCATCGTGGCGTAAAGATCAGCCTGCGCCTCACCAAACTGAATGTGTCCGTACAGGTATATCTCGTCGATATCCAGCGCCGCCGCGCGGGATAGTTTATATTTCACGCTTGGCTATTTTGGTGCTGGCTTTTGCGGCCTTGATCACGTCCTTGAAGGGACGCTGTTCGACGCCGCTGCTGCGCCCGTAATCTATGGCGGCTCTGAAAGCCTGCGTCTTTTCGTGATCGGCCTGGTCCCGGCGGATCAGGTCGCGGATATATTCACTGACATTGTGATACTGCCCCGCATCAATACGGTTTTCAATCCAGTCTTTCATCTGGTCAGGCAGCGATACATTCATCGTGGTCATGGCGCCTCACATGTTTGGACACGGATGTTATGGCATTAGATAACAATAAATGGCAATATTTTATTATGCTAGATCAAACAACGGCATAGGATTGATGGGATAAACAGGATAGCTTCCGCCCTGAAAGATGGCGGGGCAAAAGTAAGTTGTGAGACAAAACATATGAGCAAAAGCGAAGGATTACACCGCGATTGGCATCAGGCGGCGCAAACGCTTTCCGAGGCGCTGCCCTATATTCTGCGCTATGCGGGAAAGACCGTGCTGATCAAATATGGCGGCCACGCCATGGGCGAAGACGATGTTGCCCGGCGCTTTGCGCGCGACATTGTGCTGATCAAACAGGTTGGCGTGAAGCCGATTGTTGTGCACGGGGGTGGGCCGCAGATCGGCCAGATGCTGGACCGGCTTGGCATCAAGAGCAATTTCATCGATGGTCTGCGCGTAACCGACGCCAAGACCGTTGAAGTGGTTGAGATGGTGCTGGCGGGCTCGATCAACAAACAGATCGTTTCATTTATCAATAGTGCAGGCGGCAAGGCGGTGGGCCTTTCCGGCAAGGATGGCAACCTCATTCAGGCCCGCAAACTGCGGCGCACCACCCGCGATCCGGAATCCAATATCGAAAAGGTGCTGGAGCTTGGCTTTGTCGGGGAACCCTCGGTAATCAACCCCGACGTGCTGCAGACCATCTCCGCTTCCGATCTGATCCCGGTGGTGGCCCCCATCGGCATTGGCGAGAAGGGCGAGACCTACAATATCAATGCAGATACGGCGGCGGGCGCCATCGCGGGGGCGGTGCGCGCCATGCGCCTGTTGATGCTGACCGATGTGCCTGGTGTGCTCGATGAAGACGGCAAGGTGATCCCGCATCTCAGCAAGGACCGCGCGCTGGCCATGATCAAAAGCGGTGCGATCGCCGGCGGCATGATCCCCAAAGTGGAAACCTGTCTTGACGCCCTCGCCGCAGGCGTCGGCGGCGTGGTCATTCTGGATGGCCGGGTGGAACATGCCGTGCTGCTGGAACTGTTCACCGAACATGGCGCGGGGACTCTGATTTCCTAGGGCGGCATGCTTTTAATTGGCCTGCCCTCGGAACCGGTTTTCTCACCCCGCCCTTCCCCATCAAAGGGAGGGGCTTTATTTCCGCGCTCTTCTTTTCTCCCTCTCCCTCGTGGGGCGGGGCGGGGTAGGGGGGTTAAAAACTGGGATTTATAGGGAATGCTCTCTTTTTATTCATAGCCGATTCATCTGCGGCCCACCTCGCAAAGCAAGACGGGCCGCAAATAATATGTACCTACCGCGCCGCCTGCTTCGCCTTTAGTGCGGGCGAATGTTTGCCATATTCCAGCCGGGCGATGGTGCGGTTGTGCACTTCGTCCGGACCGTCGGCCAGGCGCAGGGTGCGCACGCTGGCATAGGCGCGCGCCATGCCGCTGTCGGTGGTGACGCCGCATGCGCCGAACGCCTGGATGGCGTCATCAATGATTTTCAGCGCCATGTTGGGGGCGGCCACTTTGATCATCGCGATTTCGGTGCGCGCCAACTTGTTGCCGGCCACATCCATCATCCAGGCGGCTTTCATGGTCAGCAGGCGGCACATTTCGATATTGGTGCGCGCCTCGCCGATGCGCTGTTCCCACACCGAATGTTCCGCAATGGGTTTGCCGAACGCTTCGCGCGACAGCAGGCGTACGCACATTTTTTCGAGTGCGCGTTCCGCCACGCCGATAATGCGCATGCAGTGATGAATGCGCCCCGGGCCAAGGCGGCCCTGCGCGATTTCAAAGCCGCGCCCTTCGCCAAGGATAATGTTTTCCGCGGGCACCCGCACATTCTCGAACCTGATTTCCGCATGGCCATGGGGCGCATCGTCATATCCGAAAACCGACAGGTTGCGTACGATTGTGACGCCCGGCGTGTCCGGTTCCACCAGAATTTGTGACTGTTGGGTATGGCGGCTGCCTTCGGTGCTGGTCTTGCCCATGACGATGAACATCTTGCAGCGTGGGTCCAGGGCGCCCGATGACCACCACTTGGTGCCGTTG
>JAUSQH010000009.1 GCA_030652895.1 Alphaproteobacteria bacterium | reverse complement strand
GCGCTGCGATCGCGCGCCGCCAGTATCTGCGCCATTCTTTCTGGTTCCCATTTTCTGTCGCCCACGAGTTTCAGGCTGCCCGTAATGGAGCGTATCTGATGATGCAGAAAGGAGCGCGCCTCGGCCTCGATCACGATCGTCTCTCCGTCACGCCGCACCTGTAACAGATCCAGCGTGCGCACCGGCGACGCCGCCTGACATTCAGCGGCGCGGAAAGTGGTGAAATCATGGCGGCCCACCAGATGTTGCGCGGCGTCCTGCATGGCGTGCGCATCCAGTTCGCGCCGCACATGCCACACCCGCCCGCGCATCACCGCAGGCGGCGCGCGCCGGTCCAGAATGACATAGCGATAGGCCCGCTTAATGGCGTCAAAGCGTGCGTGAAATTCCGGCGCGGCCAGTTCGGCTTTCAGAATACTGACCGGCGCGGGCCGCAAATGTGCATTCACCGCATCACGTAATTTATCCGGCGTCGTGGCTTTGGCCAGATCGCAATGCGCCACCTGGCCCAGGGCGTGTACCCCCGCGTCGGTGCGCCCTGCAGCAAACAGCGTCACGCGTTCGCCGCAAAACCGGTACACCGCGTCTTCTATTACTCCCTGTACGGACGGCCCGTTATCCTGGCGCTGCCAGCCCACAAACGGCCCGCCATCATATTCAATCACAAGTCTGTAACGCTCAGTCAAGCCGGGTGCCTGGCGCCAGTGTAAAGCCGCGCAGAAACGATGCGGCGTCGGACGGCGCCTTGCCCTCGCGCTGCACCTGGGTGATTTGCAGCGCGCCTTCACCGCACGCCACCGTCAGCGCATCGTTCAGCACGCTACCGGCGGGGCCGGCGCCCGCAACCGGCTGCGCGCACAGCACCTTGACGCGAATATCCCTGCCGTTTTGATGGACGTTGAACCATGCGCCGGGCGCAGGCGTGAGGCCGCGTATGTGGCAATCCAGCTCAGACGCCGTGCGCCGCCAGTCGATGCGTGCTTCTTCCTTGCTGATCTTGGCGGCATGGGTGACGCCCGCAACCGGCTGCGCCTGCGGTGGCAGCGCGCCCGCCGCAATAGCGTCCAGCGCCTGCACCATCAGCCGCGCGCCAAGCTGGCTCAGCCGATCGTGCAGCGCGCCAGATGTGTCTTGTGGGCCAATAGGTTCGCGTGCCGATAACAGCATCGGCCCCGTGTCCAGCCCGGCGTCCATTTGCATGATGGTCACGCCGGTCTGGGAATCCCCCGCCATGATGGCGCGCTGAATGGGCGCCGCCCCGCGCCAGCGCGGCAACAGGGAGGCATGCACATTGAAACAGCCAAGCCGGGGGGACTGCAAAATCGCCACGGGCAGGATCAGACCATAGGCGACAACAACCGCCGCATCCAGATCCAGCGCGCGAAAGGCGTCCTGTTCGGCGGTCTCTTTCAGCCGCGCTGGGGTGCGCACCTCCAGCCCCAGGGTCTCGGCGAACCGGTGCACGGGGGATTTGGTTTCTTTCATACCGCGTCCGCGGCCACGCGGCGGCTGGCTATAGACAGCCGCGATCACATGTCCCGCCGCCAGCAACGCCTGCAGGCACGGCACGGAAAATTCCGGTGTTCCCATAAAAGCCAGGCGCATGCGCAAAACTCGTGGTTACAGGGATAACGGGCCTAGGCGCCGACGGACAGCCTGCGCGCCTTTTGCAGTTTGCGCAAAATCGCATCGCGCTTCAGGCGCGACAAATGATCGACAAACAGCACCCCTTCCAGATGATCAATTTCGTGCTGGATACAGACGGCAAACAGGTCTTCGGCTGCTTCCTCACGGGGTTTACCGTGATAGTCCAGATAGCGCACCCTGACAGAACTGGCCCGCTCCACATCGTCGAAAAATTCCGGAAATGAAAGACAGCCTTCCGAAAAAACCGTCTGCTCTTCAGAATACCAGACAATTTCAGGGTTAACAAAAAAACGCGGTTGCGGTTTTTCATCTTCGCGGGCCAGATCCATGACGATGATGCGTTTGGGCACATTGACCTGAATCGCCGCAAGCCCGACGCCGGGGGCCGCGTACATGGTCGCCAGCATATTGTCCATCAGTGCACGTATGCCATCATCCACCGTATCCACCGGTCTGGATATGACTTTCAGGCGCGCATCGGGAGCGATCAATATGGGTAAAATTGCCATGACAGGCATGACATATGGTTTTCGCAGCGGATCGTCAAGCTTACCCGCCGTGCTATAATACGTTCTCACAGACTCACTAAGGGGATGATGCGTGGAAATCTTGGCCTGGATTGTTGGGGCGCTGTTGCTGGCTGGTGTGGGATTTGCCGTTTACCGGCTGGCCCGCCCAACCCAGGCCGCGCCAGACCCGCAACTGGCGGCAACCCTTGCGGCCCTGACCACGGCGCAGGCCGAACTGGCCGGTCGTATGGCGCAGATATCGGACGCGAGTGCAACGGCGCAGGCCACCCTCGCCAAGGCGCTAAATGAACGCCTGGATGCGCTTGGCGCAAATATGCAGACCAGTCAGACCACGGCACAGGCCACATTGACACAGGCGCTGAATGAACGGTTGGACGCCATGGGCAAGCGTGTTGGGGACAGCCTGATCGAAACTACCGAAAAAACCACTCAGACCATGACCGATTTGCAAAAACGTCTGGCGGTGATTGACGAGGCGCAGCGTAACCTCACCGATTTGAGCAGCCAGGTGGTGTCGTTACAGGATATTCTGTCGAACAAGCAGGCGCGCGGCGCATTCGGCGAAATTCAACTTGCTGATATCGTAAGTGACCGGCTGCCGCCGTCGGCATATCAATTACAGGCGACCCTCAGTAACGGTAAACGGGCCGATTGCCTGATCCTGCTGCCCAATCCGCCTGGCCCCATCGCCATTGATTCAAAATTTCCGCTGGAGGCCTATCGCGCCCTGCGCGACGCGCGTGACGACGCCGCGCGGACTTTGGCGGCGCGGGCCTTTACCGCGGATGTGCGCAAGCATCTGGACGATATCGCGGCGCGTTACATTATTCCCGGAGAGACTGCTGAAATGTCGATGATGTTTTTGCCGTCCGAAGCCGTGTATGCGGAACTGCATGCTAATTTCCAGAAAGTCATCGATTACAGTAACCGGGTGCGCGTCTCGATCGTGTCGCCCTCCACCATGTGGGCCAATCTGAACACCATGCGCGCCATTCTGAAAGACGTGCGCATGCGTGAACAGGCGGGGGTTATTCAAACAGAAGTCATGGTGTTGCTTGGCGACGTAAAGCGGCTGGATGAACGCACCGGTAATCTGCGTAAGCATTTCGGCAATGTTGAAAAGGATGTGAGCGATATCGAAATTTCGGTCAAGAAAATCGTCAGCCGGGCCGGGCGCATTGAAGAAGTACAGATCGGCGACGATGGCGCAGTGACAGAAGATCTGCCAATTGGCGGCGCGACAGCAAAAAGCCTGCCGTTGAATTAACGACTTTCCTTCATAAGATATTTAATCTGAGTGTGATACCCGTCTCTGTCGTGGGCCGCTTTGCCCCCCCATATACCCTTGGACCACGGATATTTTCCTGTAAGGGAACCCGATTATGGACCGGATACACTATAAATCCCGAACTCATTCCATGGGTTTATGGGGACTAGCGGGCTTTTTTGTTGCGTTGCTGGCGGTAGTGTCGCTATTCCGTTAGTTCTAAAAGTCGCGCCGGTCGCGCATGGCGGCGGCCAGCGTACCATCATCCAGATAGTCCAGTTCGCCGCCCACCGGCACCCCGTGCGCCAGGCCTGACACCCGCAGGCCGCGATTGGCCAGCCGGTCATTCAGATAATGCAGGGTGGTTTGCCCGTCGACAGTTGCGTTCAGCGCCAGCACCACTTCACTGACCTGACCCGTGCTGATGCGCGCCAGCAGACCGGCGATATTCAGCTCCTCCGGCCCAACCCCATCCAGGGCGGATAATGTACCCCCCAGCACATGATACAGGCCGGGAAATGCGCCAGCGCGTTCCAGCGCCCACAGATCGCTGACCTGTTCCACCACACAGATGCGCGTTCGGTCGCGGCGCGGGTCCGTGCAGATTGCGCAGGGGTCCACGCTATCCAGATTAGAGCACATCTGGCAGGGGCTGATTTTTTCTGCGGCCTCTGCCATGGCGCCGGACAGCGGGCGGAGCAGGCTCTCCTTGCGTTCGATCAGGTACAGTGCCGCGCGGCGCGCTGAACGCGGCCCGAGCCCGGGCAATTTGGCAAGCAGGGTAATCAGGCGGGAAATTTCCGCGCCGGTCGGATCGTTGCGCATCAAAATGGCAGCTTGAACCCCGGCGGCAAACTTATTCCGCCGGTCAATTTGGACATTTCTTCCTGAATTTTTTCATCCAGCCGTGACTTGGCGTCGTTATGTGCGGCGACAATCAGGTCTTCCAGAATTTCTGCTTCTTCCGGGCGCAACAGCCCGGGGTCGATTTCAACGTTCTGCAGAATGTTCTTGCCGTTCAGCGTGAGCGCAACCATACCGCCACCGGAAACGCCGCGCACTTCCATCTGCTCCAGTCTGGCCTGCATTTCGCCCATGCGCGACTGCATTTCCTGCGCCTGCTTGAACAGTTTGCCCATATCTTTCATGTAGTTTCTCCTGAATCTCTTATTGCGACGATCTCCGCGCCGGGGAAAATTTTCAATGCCTCCTGCACCAGCGGATCGCGCAATGCCTCGGTCTCGCGTTGTTGCGCCACGCTGAGATTTTGTTCATCCAGTGTGGGCGCGCCGCCGCTGTTGCTGACGCTGACAATCCAGCGGATGCCTGTCCACTTTGCCAGGCGCTCACCCAACTGGGCCGCCAGTTGCTGTTGAGCGGATCGACCGGGACGAAATTCAATGTGGCCTGCCTCAAAATGTACCAGATGCACATCGCGGGTCAGGGCGGTCTGTAATTTTATATCGCGCTGCTGCGCCGCCAGCGCCACCACCTCGGCGAAACTCCGGGGAATCGGGTGCGCGCTGGCCTCGGGGACAGGGGGTTTTGGCATGGGGTGTGGCGTCGTATCGGCCATAACCGCCTGAGCGCCGCCTCCGCCTCCGCGTGGATGTGGGGCGGAGCTTGCGCCGCCGGATTGTGGCGTGGCTGGTGTGGTGCGCAGTCGTTCGATCAGATCAGCCGGGCTGGGCAGATCGGCGGCGTAGCCCAGCCGCACCAGAACCATTTCGGCAGCCGCCAGACTATGCTGCGCCTCGCGGGCCTCGGACAGGCCTTTTAGCAGGAACTGCCATGCCCGGGTAAGGACAGGCACAGTCAGTTTCTGTGCCATGTCGCGCCCGCGCTGGCGCTCGGCTTCCGGCAGGCTCAAATCCTGTGCTGCGGCAGGGGCCACCTTGATGCGGGTCAGCCAGTGCACAATGTCGAGCATATCCTGCAGGATCGCGACCGGGTCTGCGCCATCATCATATTGCGCCTGCAATTCTCCCAGCGCCGCGGGCAGGTCGCCACGCAGCACATGTTCAAGAAGATCAAACACCCGGCCCCGGTCCGCCAGGCCCAGCATGTCGCGCACCTGGGTCTCGGTGACATCTCCGGCGCCATGCGCGATCGCCTGATCCAGCAGGCTGAGCGCGTCGCGCACTGAACCTTCGGCGGCGCGCGCAATCAGCCCCAGCGCACCATCCGACAATATACAGTTTTCCAGTGTGGCGATGCGTCCGAGATGGGCGGTCAGTTCCGCCACACTGACACGGCGCAGATCAAAGCGCTGGCAGCGCGACAATACCGTTACCGGCACCTTGCGGATTTCCGTCGTGGCGAAAATGAAGATCACATGTGGTGGCGGTTCTTCCAGGGTCTTCAGCAGCCCGTTGAACGCCGCCTTGGACAGCATATGCACTTCGTCGATGATATAGATCTTGTAGCGCGCGCTGGCCGGCCGGTAGCGCACGCCTTCGATGATCTCGCGGATGTCGTCAATGCCGGTACGTGACGCCGCATCCATCTCAATCACATCCACATGGCGCGATTCGGCAATTGCCGCGCAATGCACGCCGTCGTGCGGGGGCTGGATGGTGGGGCCCGATAGTCCGTCCGGTGTTTCATAATTCAGACAACGGGCAAGAATGCGCGCTGTCGTGGTTTTGCCGACCCCGCGCACCCCCGTTAAAATAAATGCGTGCGCCAGCCGTCCACTGTCGATGGCGTTGCGCAGCGTGCGCACCATGGCTTCCTGGCCGATCAGTTCTGCAAAGCTGCGCGGCCGGTATTTGCGCGCCAGCACCCGGTAGGCGGGAGCTGCGCCAGCCGTTACCGGCAAACTACCGCCCTCCAGACCCAGGGCTGGTTCATCTTGTGCAATGTCTGGAAAAGCGGTGTCATCCATTGCTGCGGGAAAACCATCCATATCCGGTGAGCCGTAGAAAAGGTGAGAGACTGAACGGCGACGCGTAACGAATCCGTTACGGCTGCTTCCTTCCGGACCTGACCGGGTTGGCGGGTATTACGCCCACCGCCAGCCTCCCGCACGCACTATATCAGATCATCGGGCGTAATCCACCACCGATGCTGCGCGGGGTTTGATCTTTGTGGCGGACCTAAACCGCGTGGCCCATGGCGAGATATTCAACCGACTGCATTTCCATCAGACGTGACACGGTGCGGGCAAATTCAAAACTGCCATCGCCGGTGGGGTACAGTGCGTCTGGAGGCCCATCAGCGGAACAGATTAGCTTGACGTGATTGTCATAGAGCGCATCGATCAGCGTGACAAAGCGTTTCGCCTCGTTTCGGCTGCCACGGTCCATACAGGGAATATGGTCCAGTAAAACGGTATGAAACGTCCAGGCGATCTGCAGATAATCAGGTCCGCCGACCGCGGCCTCGCATAACTCTGCAAAGCTGAAGCGCGCCACCCCGCTTGCGGCCTGCGGCACAAGCAATTTGCGGCCCTGCACATCCAGTTTCGCCGGTTTGCCGCGCGGCACGTCCGTCAATCGCAGCCAGGCGGCGTCCATTTCGGCGTCTGCTTTTGGCCCCAACGGTGAATGATAGACCGGATGGCCGCTGATGCGCGCCAGCCGGTAATCTGTTGGGCTGGCCAGTTGCACGACGTCCAGGCGTGTTTTCAGCAGCTCGATAAACGGCACGAATAGTTGCCGGTTCAGCCCGCCTTCATACAGCGTGTCCGGCGCGCGGTTAGAGGTCAGCACGACCACCACTCCATGTTCGAAGAGCGCGGTAAACAGCCGTCCCAAAATCATTGCGTCGGCTACATCCGACACCTGAAATTCATCGAAGCACAGCAGTTGCACTTTTTCCGCAATGGCGCGCGCCACGGGGGCAATGGGATCATCGCCGTTTGATCTGGGGGATTTGGAAATTTCCCCACGCTTGTTGGCCTGGCGCCATGCGAAAATGGCTTCGTGGGTTTCCAGCATGAATTGCAGAAAATGCACCCGGCGTTTGCGCGTGATGGGTACAGTTTCGTAAAACAGATCCATCAGCATGCTTTTGCCGCGCCCGACCTCACCCCACAGATACAGGCCCTGTGGCGGCGGCTTCGTCTCGCGGCCCAGCCATGAGAGCACGCGATTGCGGGTGACGTGCTTATACTGCCTAAGCGCATCTTCCAGCGTCTGCAATTTTTCGATGGCGAATTCCTGTGCCGGATCAGGCCGCACCTGTCCCGATTGCACGCGTTCGCGATAGACGGCGCGCGGTCCCTGCATTCAAATATTTATTTCATCGTCGGAATGGTGAAGTCCGCGCCACTGCGTACGCCTATCGCGGGCCAGCGGGCGGTAACGGTTTTGATCTTGGTGTAAAACTTCACGCCTTCCGTGCCGTGCTGGTTGGTATCGCCAAAGGCCGAGCGCTTCCAGCCGCCAAAACTGTGATAGGCCAGTGGCACCGGGATCGGAATATTGATGCCGACCATGCCCACCTGTACGCGAGACGCAAACTCACGCGCCGCATCGCCATCGCGGGTAAAAATCGACACGCCATTGCCATATTGATGTTCACTGGGCAGCCGCAACGCGGCCTCGAAATCATCGGCGCGCGCCACACACAGCACGGGGCCGAAAATTTCTTCTTTATAGATACGCATGTCTGAGGTCACATTATCAAACAGGCAGCCGCCCATGTAAAAACCGTTTTCATAGCCCTGCAATTTGAAGCCGCGCCCGTCGACCACCAGTTTTGCGCCTTCCTTGACGCCGGTGTCGATATAGCCCTTCACCTTTTCCAGATGTTCGGCGGTGACCATCGGGCCGTAATCCACTTCCGGGTCGGTGGAAAGGCCTACTTTCAGCGATTCCACACGCGGCTGCAGCGCTGCGATCAGCGCATCGCCCGTGCCTTTGCCAACCGGCACGGCAACCGAAATCGCCATGCAGCGTTCGCCGGCCGAGCCATACGACGCGCCGATCAGCGCATCGCAGTCCTGGTTCATGTCGGCGTCCGGCATGATGATCATATGGTTTTTTGCGCCACCCATGGCCTGGACGCGTTTGCCGTTGGCGGCGGCGGTGGCGTAAATATATTGCGCGGTCGCGGTGGCGCCCACAAAACTTACCGCCTGGACGCGCGGATCGGTCAGGATGGTGTCTACGGCCTCCTTGTCGCCGATCACCACATTCAGCACCCCATCGGGCAAACCCGCTTCTTTCATGAGTTCGGCCAGGCGCAGCGGCACGGACGGGTCTTTTTCCGACGGCTTGCAGATGAATGTATTGCCACAGGCAATGGCCACCCCAAACATCCACATGGGGATCATGGCCGGAAAATTAAATGGCGTAATGCCCGCGCACACGCCTAAAGGCTGGCGCATGGAATACATGTCGATGCCGGGCCCGGCGCCCTCGGTAAATTCGCCCTTGGTCAGATGCGGAACGCCACAGGCGAATTCGATCACTTCCAGGCCGCGCTGCACATCGCCTTTGGAATCGGCGATTACCTTGCCATGTTCGCGGCTCAGCATTTCAGCCAATTGGTCCATATTGTCTTCGACAAGCTGTTTAAAGCGGAACATCACCCGGGCGCGCTTTTGCGGGTTTTCCGCCGCCCAGCCGGGGAAGGCGGCCGCGGCAGTATCGATGGCCTTGCGCATTTCATCGGCGCTGGCCAGGGGGGCTTTCGCCTGCGTTTCGCCGGTCATCGGGTCATACACGGCGCCGTAGCGCCCGCTGGCCCCCTGAACATGCTGACCACCGATAAAGTGCGTAAGATTGCGCATCAAAGCCTCCCGTGAAATCTGACGGGCATTGATAAACCTTTGCCCGGTTTGCGGCAAGGGTGCAGGGGGAAAAGCCAGGATTAATCCGTTTTTTCAGCGGAAAACAGCCAGCCGAAAACCAATACCGCCAGCACGGCCCCAATCAGTTGCGCCGCGATGAAGTATGGTGCGTCTTCGGGCCGGATGCCGGAAAATGTATCGGTAAAGCTGCGCGCGATGGTCACCGCCGGATTGGCGAACGAGGTTGACGCGGTAAACCAGTAGGCCGCTGTGATATACAGTCCAACCGCATAGGGAACCGCCTCTCGGGCGTGCTGCCCACAGCCAAGGACCGTAGCCAGCAGGCCAAACGTCGCGATGATCTCGGACCCAAACTGTGCGCCGCCCGCCCGCATATGGGTTGAAACCTGCAATAGCGGCGTCTCGAACATGAAATGTGCTGCCAGCATCCCGGCCAGCCCGCCGGTAATTTGGGCCAGCGTATAGAGCATCGCCTCGGATGTGCCAATTTCACCGCGTATCCTGAACGACAGAGTCACAGCCGGGTTGAAATGCGCCCCCGATACCGGCCGAAAAATTAAAATCAGCACTACAAGGATTGCGCCAGTGGCGATTGTATTACCCAGCAGCGCAAGCGCGATGTTCCCGCCCGCCAGTTTTTCCGCCATGATTCCGGAACCGATAACCGTGACCAGCAGGAACGCGCTGCCGATGAATTCCGCCGCCAGTCTGCGGCTCGTGTCTGTTTCACGCATGTATGCTAGCTGCGGTCTTCAGCCGTGTTGCGGCCCATTTCGTCGAGGTGGCGCTGTAGCGACATTCTGTCGAGACTGGCCATCGGCAGACTGACAAAAAGCTCAATCCGTGTACGAATTTGCCGGAAAATTTCCTGAAAAAAAGCACGTGTTTCAGTTTCACTACCCCTAAATGCGGCGGGATCTGAAAAACCCCAATGGGCGCTCATTGGTTGTCCCGGCCAGACCGGGCACACCTCACCTGCGGCGTTGTCGCAAACGGTGAAAACGAAATCCAGTGCTGGCATGCCGGGGGCCGCGAACTCGTCCCAGGATTTGCTGCGCAGCCCAGCCGTTGGCATTGCGGCCATCTTCAGCGTATCCAGCGTGTACGGATTAATCGCGCCGGCGGGATGGCTGCCCGCGCTACAAGCGATAAAGCGGCCTTTGCCATAAAAGTTCAGCGCTGCTTCCGCCATGACGCTACGCGCGGAATTTCCCGTGCACAAAAATAGCACCCGCAGTGGTTTCATAATGCCATCATCCTGATCTGCAACAGGGTTTTCGTCCACCTGTTGAGGTTGCGTCTTTGTGATACGCGCGCCATTTTTACCGGCGTCATGTTACAGGAATGTTGCAGAACGTCCTCATGGGTGAGAGATCTTTCCCGGGCGATGTCCTGCAAATTGATGGTCCGGCCTTTCCCCTATTTCCCGTCAGACCCGAGAGTAACGCCTGCGACTCAAACGCGCTCATCGTGCATCCGCATCGCCATTAATGGTCATTTCGAGCAAGTTCCATCCGTCTTCGCGGCGATAGAGCGTGTGCTGCACCAGGCTTTGAATAATCCGCAGGCCCTGCCCCCCGATCGCGTTGCCGGTCGCGCTGGCGACCGGCGCT
Source organism: Alphaproteobacteria bacterium (assembly GCA_030652895.1). Taxonomy (GTDB): domain Bacteria; phylum Pseudomonadota; class Alphaproteobacteria; order UBA11222; family UBA11222; genus UBA11222. The sequence goes on along the minus strand of JAUSQH010000009.1, from coordinate 18,141 downwards.
GTATGCAGAGGGTCGAACGCCGCGCCGCGATCACCATAGCGTAACACCACTCCGGCTTCGCGTGCTTCCAGCGCAATACGCACCCCCCCCGCAGCTGCGGCCGGGCCTCCATATTTGACAGTATTTGTAAACAGTTCCTCCAGTATCAAAAGCGCGCGAAAGGCCATACGCTGTGGCAGGCCGCGCGCTATAATCCAGGCTTCGCACCGGGCGCACGCGTCCTGGCTTCCTGCCTGGTTGGCCGGGAAGGTCCAGTGAATTTGAGACGCTGTATCTTTCATGCTTGCTCCGGAGACTGGCAACAGGCAACATAATTCAAAAAATACCGGAAAACGACAATCGATTGAAAGGAAGCCCATGAAACCTCTAAACATATTTACACGGATTACTGTGTCACAGGGAGTATCCCGCCGGTTTTGGGCCGGTATGCTGATTGTTGGCGCGTCCCTGACCCTAACGGGGCCATCATATGCCCAAACTGCAATCGGACAGATCAAGAACGTGTCGGGTGAGGCGCAGATCTTGCGCGATGCACAAGTGCTTTCGGCCGCCGTCGGCCTTGCAATCCGCCAGGAAGATGTTGTGCGCACTGGCGCGGATAGCGCGCTGGGCATGACGTTTATTGATAACAGCACCTTTTCGATTGGCCCCAACAGCGAAATAGCGCTTGAACGGTTTCGCTTCGATACAACCACCCATGAGGGAATAATGGAGGCCAATGTCAAAAAAGGTACGTTGGCCGTGATTTCGGGGAAAATTGTCGAGAAGTCGCCGCAAGCAATGACTTTGCGGACGCCGTCTTCGATCCTGGGGGTTCGCGGTACGAAATTCCTGGTTGAGGTGGGGGAATAGCACGTGGACTTACTCGTTAAGGCCTGCGCCAGGACGTGGCCCGTACTGGCGTCATCGATCGTACTTTTGCTAGCTGCTTGTGTTGGGTTACACGATCCGGCGTTGTTAGATGAGGCGCCCTCTGGCCACGGGCCGTACGCAGCGGCCCTGAAGGTTGGCTACAAGCACCTGGCCGAGGAGGAACGTGCGGAGTATGACTGGAGGGATTCGGATTTCTTCTTTTTGCGCGCCCGGGCGTCAGATGGCGACGATCCACCGATGCCGCAAGAGGTGACGGCGCGCAATATTCCCTCAGGCAGGGACACTGCACTCCTCGCCGCGCGCGACCGGCTGATGGTCAGTCATTCAGAGGTTGCGCGTTTGAAAGCGCCCGCGGAGCTTGCCCAAACCCAGGTCGCGTTCGATTGCTGGCTTCAGGAAGAGGAGGAAGGTCATCAGGCCGAAGATATTGCTGCATGCCGGGAGCGCTTTTTTGACGCCCTGCTGCGACTTGAAACACGGCTTGCGCAGCGTAGCGACCTGATTGTCGTGCTGGCCCATGCGGATGGCACCGTAGGCGGTGTCGAAGTCAATGATGGGACCAGCAAGATATTGCTGGACAGACCGTTGGCTGCGGTTGAGACCGGCGATGCGCAAACCCGTGTTTTTGACATTGCGGAAAAAGAGGTTTCCGATCGATTTGGAGACGCGCTGGGTGCGCAGCCCGTGCCACCACGCAGTTTCACGCTGTATTTTGAGGAAAACGCGGTTGTGCTGGTGCCGGCATCTGCTTCCGTAGTGGAGGACATAGCGGCGGACATTAAGACCCGCGAATCTCCCGAGATCATGGTCATCGGTCATGCGGACACTGTCGGCAATCTCAGCTATAATGACAGATTGTCCAGCGAACGCGCGAGGGCGGTGATTTCGTACCTGGCCGATCGGGGGTTTGCCCGAGAGAAAATGGCGGCTGCGGGACGCGGCGAGCGTGAGCTTCTGGTGCCGACCGCCAACAATGTACCCGAGCCCCGCAACCGGCGCGTTGAAATCAGCATCCGTTAGGATTGGGGCCGCGCCATCGGACGACCATGATGGTGATGTCGTCGGATGGTTCGGCCCCTTGGGCGTATTGCTTGATGTCATCATATACGGTTTCAAGGATGGTTTGCGCATCGGCGTCATTTTGCGTTGCCGCCAGCCGATGGCGAACCCGTTCGGCGCCATAAAGTTCTCCGTCGGGGGTCATCGCCTCGGTCACCCCATCCGTGATGATGACAAGCGCCGCACCGGGCGCTATCAGTACAGATTCCCCGGGATATTGCGTATCGTCGAAAATACCCAGGGGTGGTCCGCCCACGCCTTCCAGGTTGCCGGGAGCCTCGTTCGGGGCAAGCAAAATAGGTGCGTCATGCCCCGCATTGCAATAAGTGAGCGCGCCAGTACGCAGATCCAGAATCCCGGCAAATGCGGTGATAAACAGCATCTCCGAATTGTCGCGCGCGATCTCGCGGTTCGCCTCGGACATGATATGCGCAATCTCGTCACGCAGGCGCAGCGCGGTGCTCTTATATAGCGATTTTCCAAGCGCCATGAACAGGCTCGCGGGGATGCCTTTGCCTGCCACGTCGCCAACCATGAAAAACAGCCGGTTCTCATCGAGCAAAAAGATGTCATATAAATCGCCGCCAACCTCTTTTGCAGGCTCGAGCATGGCCGCGACATCGATCCGGCCCTGCGGATCGGTTATGTCCTTTGCACGCGGCAAAATTCCCATCTGAATGCGCCGGGCCGCGTCCAGCTCGCCGGCCATTCGGGCTTCCTGCGCGCGCCGCAATTCCACCTCGCGCTGAAACCGGCGGCGCTCCTGATCCGCGTGCGCAAGCACCAAAGCGAGCTGCACGACAAACACGCCGCTGCCCGCCAGCCAGGGTGTTGCGACGTCAATCAACAGCAACTTGTGGGCATAGAGTGCCGCACCCAAACCTAACAAGAAAGCAGATCCCACCAACCACGGAAATGGCAGCCAACGGGGGCGCAGGCGTGGTAACAACAAGACGCTCGCCACGCCAAACATTAAGGTCAAACCGCCTTCTAGCATCCCGGCCCAACGGGGCCGCTGCAACAGCGCATCGGCAAATATATTCTCCAGCAATTGTGCGCGCACTTCGACGCCGGGCATCCGCTCCGCCAGTGGTGTGGTGACATAATCGACCAGGCCAAGGCCGGTCACGCCAATCAGGACGAGCCGCTTGTTTATCATGGCCGGGTCGGCTGTCCCGTCGAGAATGTCCGCGGCGGAGACGAAGCGCCCCGCGTCGCGTGGCCCAAAATGCACCCAGACGTGGCCGTCGCGCTGCACGGGAATTGTCAGCGCCCCGACAGCCACTTCCGTCAGCCCGCCATCGTCACCGGTAAGGGTGAACCAGTTGGCCCCCACCGCGAGACGCAGCATCTCAAGATCGAGTGACGGCACGGGCTGCCCGTTCACCGAAGTAACGAGCGGCAGGCGCCGGATTATTCCATCACCATACATATCCACGCTCAGAATTCCGTGGCCTGCTGCCGCATTGTCGATGATCGGGAGACTCCGCATGGCGCCGTCATACCTGCGCAGCCACTTTTCAGGATCGACAGTGTGAATTTGCGATGGTGTGAGGGGTCCGGTGCGCGGCGTCGCTTGGTCGAGACCGGCGATGCCGATCGCAATTGGCGCGCCCTTGAGGCTTTGCGCAAAAATCGCATCATTGTCGCCCCGCACGGTTAGCCATGCGCGCAGATCCTGGGGGGCTTCGTGGAACCATTCCGCCGCACCCGGTGACATGCGGTCGGGCTCCACCAGTAACATATCAAGGCCGATCGCCACCGGCTTCATGGCGTTGACCTGGTCAATCAATCGCGCAAGCTGCGTACGCGGCCATGGCCATTGGCCCACACGTTTCAAACTGTCTTCGTTGATCTCGACGATTGTAACCGGCCCTGCCTCCCGCACCCGCGGCATCAGGCTCTGATAGGCGTCGAACACAAGAAGGCGCGGACGCATCAGCACACCTTGCTGCTGGTCCGCCTGAAGCATGACGAGCACGGCCGCAATGCAGGAAAGCGCCAGGCCGATAGCCTGCCCGCGTGCGCGCATCCAGTGCAGGGCGACTATGTCGGACCAGGCACGCGCGTGGGGACTGGCCGGGCCATCGCCTACAGGTGGCTGTTGGGCGTTGGATCCGGTCACCGGATTCTCTCGCGCCACCGGGTCAGACGTTCAACTCCATTCCGTCAAAGGCGGAACTGACCTTAAGCGGCGGCTGGCCATCGGGACGCGCCAACTGCTCATAGCGGATCGTTTCCAGAAATATGCGGTGAAGTGCTTCGTCGTTGAAAGCCGGTTCATGGTGATAGAGCAATAAATGCTTCGCCTGCGCCATATGACACAGCTCCACCCCGGCGACATTCGAGGAATGCCCCCAATCTTCCTTTAGAGACACTGTTTCGGCCAGCGAATATTGGGCGTCGAATATCACCAGATCCGCGCGGCGGAAAAAATCAGCGAACAGCGCCGCCGCCTCCGGGTTGTCCTGTTTGTGCTCGGAGTCGGTGGAATATATGATGGCCTTTCCATCCTTCTCGAAGCGGTATCCGAAACTGTCACCTTCGTGATACTGTTTAATCGCGCGAACCGTCGCCCCCGCTACCTGCACGGGCTTTCCGGGTTGCATCGCGATGAATTCGATGTCCGCGGCCAGAACACTGAAATCCACCGGGAAACACGGGGCCGACTGTTGGCGGGTAAAAGCGAGCTTGGGGTCGGGATGGCAGGAATATATGCGAATCTTGTTTCCCGGAATGTAGCTGGCCGGAAAAAACGGGAAACCCATTATGTGGTCCCAGTGGATATGGGACAGAAATATATTATAGATTTGCGGCTTGCCGGGCCCGTGCCGGGCGATCGCCGCGGCGCCAAATTCACGCAGGCCGCTGCCAAGATCACACAGCACATATTCCTCGCTGCCCGTATCGATTTGCACACAGGACGAGTTTCCACCATAGCTGTTGGCGACCGGCCAGGGCAGTTCTTCAGTGATAAAGCGCTCCAACTCGGCATCGTTGCGAAAGGAACGTCCATTGGCAGTGCGCAACGCAGATTTGACCTTGTCGCGTACAGTGGCTGCGGACATCGCCACCGGTAGTGACCCGCGGCATCCCCAGATTGTCGCCTTCATAGTGCCGCTCCTTCAGCTTTGGGCTTCCGCGAGCGCCGCATCAACCGTGGCAAAGCAACGAAAGACTGTGTCAAACCGGCTGATTTCAAAGACTTCCCGAACGGTAGGCGTCAGCGCCGCGATCAATAGTTTTCCACCGCCGGACTGCGTTTGTTTGAGGGCAATCATCAGCGCACGCAGCCCGACACTGCTGACAAAGTCAACCGACGACATATCCACGACGATTGCCTGGCCTTTACTCAGCGTGACCGCGTTTAACAGTTCTTCCTGGAATGCAGGCGCCGTCGTTTGGTCGATCCTGCCCGTGGCGCGGACGATCATTGCCGCTCCCAGATGCTCCGTGCGAACATCCATATTACACTCCATAAGTTACCAGCAGGCACACTAAGCCCGGCCCTCTGCATCGAAGATACCTTAAGTGCCATTGACAAGCAAACGTGCCCGCGTTTCTCTGACAATGCGCGCCAGAGGTTTAGAGGAATGCCGCCGACAGTTGCCTCTGGGGCCGGGCAATCGATCAACTGATTCAGCCCGTCCCGTTTTTTCAGCGCGGTGCCCACTTACGTCGAATAAAAGGGTTACTTCACCTCACTTTTCCTGGGTTCACCCATTGTGTCGCGTCAGTTGCGGAACGATTTTCTCCGCGATCTGCGTAAGATGGGAGTCGAAATCCGTGTCCGGAACGCGCAGCACAATATGCTCCGCTCCTGCATCCACATAGCCCTGCAGCCAATCTATGCATTGCCGGTGTGTACCCGCAAAGAACGCCTGGTACTTTTGCGCATCGGTGAGGGAATACCCGTAATAGTCCCTGCAAAACCGGTCGAGCAGCATGTTTGCCCGCTCGGCGCTGTCATCCGAACACAGGCTGAGATAGGCCGCCCGCGTCAGCGCGGCCGGGGTGCTAGCGCTGCCCGGCTGGCTTGCAATCACGTCCCAGCCTTTGCGGAACATCTCGGCGGAGGGCGGGTTCGGAATCCATCCGTCATAAACACGCGGCACGCGCGCCAGGGCCTTCTCCACAAACGGGCTGGCGCTTGACCAGAATTTCGGCCCACCCGGCTGAAATGGTTTTGGATACAGCTCGACCCCGCGCAAATCCCAATATTTCGTCTGCCGGCCTGGTGCGCTGTCCTCCATCGCCGCCGGATCGGCACTCCACAACGTCCGGCATGCGCGTACCGTTTCGAGGGTTCGCCCGAGCCGCTCCCCATACGGCACGCCTGCGGTTTCATATTCCCGGCGCGCGCCCGGCGTGTCCGCGCCAAGCCCGATGCCGATTGTCAACCGTCCCCCGGACAGGCAATCCAGTGTCGCCAATCGCTGGGCCAGCAACACCGGGGGATGCAGCGCACCCATCAGGATCGCAGTACCGATGCCGACGCGGCTGGTTTGCACCGCGAGCGCGCTCAACATGGTGATCGGATCAAAGCGTGGGCGGGCGAGCACGGATTCGCCGACCCATATGGAATCGAACCCTAGCGCTTCGGCCCGCACCGCCTGTTGTACGGTTTGCCTGGCCGTAACATGCGCATGTTGCGGTCCTTGCCGTGTCGGCAACAAAACGCCCAATTTCGACATTGATGTTCTCCCGCAGATGATAGCGCACACACGATTGCATGCAGCAAAACCCCGGATCCTAGTTGCAACATGCTAACCCGGATACGAAATTCGTTTTACTCGAATAAGGTATACTGGTTCTGACTTGATCTGACATCCCAAGCTTACGCGCCAGGTCCTGGGCCGTGTTGTCACCGGCCTCAATCAACCGTATGGCTTCGTGTTTGAGTTCGTTTGAACGGTCTATCCTCGTTCAAAACTGACGATTGTCAGCGAAAGCCGGGCGGAACCTAACCCGGCTTCACGGCACACAGCATGTAGTTCACGTCCAGATCGGGGCTGAGAGCCCAATGGCCGGTGAGGATCTGATAGCTGACGCCGGTGCGTGCGGTTACGTTCAGGCGCTGTGCCGCCAGCAGCGCGGACAACTCCTCCGGCGTGATGAATTTATTCCAGTCATGGGTGCCGCGCGGCAGCCAGCCCAGTACATATTCCGCGCCCACTACCGCAAGACCATACGCCTTCAGGGTACGGTTCAGGGTGGCCAGTATCGTGAGGCCACCGGGTTTCAGCAATTGCGCGCAGGCGGCAAGGAAGGCGCTGCGGTCCGCCACATGTTCGATCACTTCCAGATTAAGCACGATATCAAACTGCTCACCCGCTTCGGCCAGCGTCTCGGCGCTGGTGTGGCGATAATCGATCCTCAGGCCCTGTTGCCTGGCATGGGCGCCGGCGGCGCCGATATTTTCATAAGATGCATCGGCCCCCACGATCGTTGCGCCCAGCCGGGCCATGGGTTCACACACCAGGCCGCCGCCGCAGCCAATATCCAGCAGGCGTAGGCCATTCAGGGGTGTAGGGCCATGCGGATCCTGCCTAAAATATGTGCAAATCTGATCGCGAATATAGCCAAGCCGGGCCGGATTGAACTTGTGCAGGGGGCGAAACGGGCCGTTGGGGTCCCACCAATGCGCCGCCTGGGCGGAAAAACGCGCCACTTCGGCGGGGTCGATGCTGGGGCTGTGGGTCATTTATGACGATCGGAAGTAAATATGAGGGGCTGTGCGCCTTGCACCGCGCGAGGCATTTCAGTATGGATAGCTTGTGGCCGCTCCGCAAGGGGTGGTGTATCCTTATCCTGCAGGAATGGTTGTTAAAATGGCCCGTCTGGTCATGAAATTTGGTGGCACCTCGGTGGCGGACCTGGACCGTATCGCCCATGTGGCGCTGCGCGTGAAACGCGAGGTGGACGCCGGTCATCAGGTGGCGGTGGTGGTGTCGGCCATGTCGGGAACCACCAATCAACTGGTGGAATGGACCAGTCAGGCAGCCCGGATGCCGGACAAACGCGAATATGACGTGGTGGTGGCTACCGGCGAACAGGTGACGGCGGGGCTTTTGGCGCTGGCGCTGCAGGAAATCGGCGTGACGGCGCGGTCCTGGATGGGTTGGCAGATTCCCATCGCCACGTCCGGCGCCCACGGCTCGGCGCGCATTCTAGATATTGACGCCGGCGTTTTGGAAGAAGGGTTCGCGCAAAACGAAGTGGCTGTGGTTGCGGGTTTTCAGGGTGTTGGTCCCGGCGCGCGGGTTGCGACCCTGGGCCGCGGTGGTTCGGACACCAGCGCGGTAGCGCTGGCGGCTGCCATCCGGGCGGATCGCTGCGATATTTTTACTGACGTGGATGGGGTCTACACTACCGATCCGCGTATCGTTGCCAAGGCCCGCAAGCTGGATAAGATCACCTATGAGGAAATGCTGGAAATGGCGTCGCTCGGGGCCAAGGTATTGCAGACCCGCTCGGTCGAATTGGCCATGGTGCATAATGTCCGGGTGCAGGTGCTGTCCAGTTTCGAAGACAGGCCTGGCACGCTGGTAATTGATGAAGGAGAGATCGTGGAACAGGAAGTCGTCAGCGGTATAGCCTATTCCAAGGACGAGGCGAAAATCACCCTGCTGCGCGTTGCCGATAAACCCGGCGTGGCGGCCAGTATTTTCGGGCCACTTGCCGATGCGAACGTCAATGTTGATATGATCGTGCAGAACGTCTCGGAAGACGGCTCGTCCACCGACATGACCTTTACAGTGGGCCGCGCCGATCTGGACCGGGCGGTGGAGGTGATCGGCGGCTTGAAGACGCAACTTGATTACCGTCAATTGCTAAGTGACGCCAATGTGGTGAAAGTATCGGTAATCGGCGTTGGTATGCGCAGCCATGCGGGCGTTGCCACGCGCATGTTCAGCGCACTGGCCGAAAAGAGTATCAATATTCAGGTGATTTCCACGTCCGAGATTAAAATCAGCGTTCTGATTTCGGCAGACTATACTGAGCTTGCGGTGCGCGCGCTGCATACGGCTTTTGGGCTCGATGCGGATTAGGCAGGGGTGGCACGTTTTATGCTCGGTATAGTTAAAAAAGCAATGCAAAGGGAAACCGGCTAGTGCCAGTGGGCTCACCAGGTGGTCCGCGTGTGCTGCTCCGGCGTCTGCGCGAAATCATGGCGGAGCCGAAGGACACGCAGACCAGGCTAGACATGGTCGTACGCGCCATTGCCGCCAATATGGTGGCGGAGGTGTGTTCGCTGTATTTGCTGCGCGCCAATAATCTGCTGGAACTGTTCGCCACCGAAGGCCTTAATCCCGAAGCGGTGCATAATACCCATCTGAGAATCGGCGAAGGCCTTGTCGGTCTGATTGCAAAAAATGCTGATTATGTTTCGCTGCCCGATGCGCAGGCGCATCCGCAGTTTGCCTACCGCCCGGAAACTGGTGAAGAAATTTTCAAATCGCTGATGGGCGTGCCGATGCTGCGCGGCGGCCGCGTGATTGGCGTGCTGGTGGTGCAAAACCGCACCATGCGGCATTATGAAGAAGAAGAAATCGAAAGTATGCAGACCGTCGCCATGATTTTGGCGGAGGCGGTGGCGTCGGAAGCGCCACCGGACGCGCGGTATGATGCGCAGCAAGGGATACCGCCCGGCATCGGCGCTGTGCTGGCGGAAGCCCGCAGCCACCGTTTCCATGGCCGCGGTATGGCGGAAGGCATCGCGTTTGGCAATGTCGTGCTGCATGAACCGCGTGTGGCTATCACCCATTTCATTGCGGCGGATGTCAAGGCGGAACGCGCGGCGCTGGATGCAGGGTTACAGGCCTTGTTAAAAGAGCTGGATGTGATGCTGTCCAGTGATAAAATTGCACGGGCGGGCGAACATCGCGATGTGCTGGAAGCCTATCAGATGTTCGCCAGGGATCACGGCTGGACTGAACGGTTGCATGAAGCGGTGGAATCCGGCCTGACCGCCGCCGCCGCCGCCGAGCGTGTACAGATGGAAAACCGCGCCCGTATGCAGCGCGTGAGCGATTCTTATCTGCGGGAACGCCTGCAGGATCTGGACGATCTTTCCAACCGGCTGTTGCGGCATCTGACCGGACAGACCCGCGCCCCCGGTTCGGTGCAGTTGCCAGACAACACGATTGTCGTCGCGCATAGTCTGGGCCCAACGGCGTTGCTGGATTATGACCGCAGCAAACTTGTAGGCGTGGTGGTTGAGGAAGGCACAGACACGTCACATGTGGCAATCGTCGCCCGTGCGCTGGAAATTCCCATGGTGGGTGGCGCGGCGGACATTCTGGACTGGGTTGAACCGGGCGACAATATTATACTCGATGGGGAACTGGGCGCTGTATATGTGCGCCCGACCGAGGATGTGATTGCCGCCTACACGGAGCGCATGGAGGTGCGCGCGCGCAAACAGGCGCAGTTCGACGCCTTGCGCGGGATACCCGCGGTGACGAAAGATGGTGTGCCGATACGACTGGACATTAATGCGGGGCTGATCGTTGATCTGCCGCATCTGGATGATACTGGGGCCGACGGCATTGGGTTGTTTCGCACCGAATTGCAGTTCCTCATCTCGGCGCTGTTTCCGCGTTTTGAAGTACAGCGTGATCTGTATGGCCGGGTGCTTGATGTGGCGGGTGACCGCCGGGTGATTTTTCGCACCCTGGATGTGGGTGCCGACAAAACCTTGCCGTATTTGCGGCAGCGCGGTGAAGAAAATCCGGCGCTGGGCTGGCGTGGCACACGCCTGGCCATGGAGCGGCCAAGTCTTTTGAAATATCAGGTGCGGGCTTTGCTCGCGGCGGCGGCAGGGCGGGCGCTGAATTTGATGTTTCCGATGATCAGCGAGATTGGAGAATTCAAGCAGGCACGCGCGCTGGTCGATCAGGAACTGGAGCGGCAGCGGCGTCTGGGACAAACGCCACCGGCCTGTTTACGCATTGGCACGATGGTGGAAGTGCCGTCCCTGGTCTGGCAGTTGCCCCATCTCTTGCCGCTGGTGGATTTCATTTCGATAGGGTCCAACGATCTGCTGCAATTTTTCTATGCCTATGACCGTGAAAACCCAAAATTTGCTGGCCGCTATGATCCGTTGGGGGCGCCATCGCTGCAGCTTATGCAGCATATTGTGCGGCAATGTGATGCGCAGGGGGTTCCGGTCGGGTTGTGCGGCGAGCTGGCGTCCCGGCCGCTGGAAGCGATGGCGTTGATCGGACTGGGATATCGCGCGTTTTCGATGTCACCAATGTCGATCGGCCCGGTGAAATTGATGGTGATGAATTTGCCCGCCGCCGAGGTGGCTGGTCTGATGGACGAAGCGCTAGCGGCGAACAGGCACGATGTGCGAGCATTACTTACGGACTTCGCCACACGAAATAATATTCCATATTAACGCGATACTAATTATCGTCGCATTTGATCGGCTTTCATGCCGGTTTAGTCTATATGGAAAAGCCGGAGACTGTGTCGCGCCTGAAATTGTTAGCGAGGCTTTGATTTATCGGTCAGTTGGCTCACGGGTGGGCCATTGATCCGATTGCTGTCCAAGAGGCCGGGAGATGGATGAAGCTGAAGATGGACAGGAGTTGAAAGGCGTTGGCCGTGATCTACGGGCGGCCCGTGAAGCCATGGGCAAACAGATCACGGATGTGACCCAGGCGCTGCGTATTAGTGTTTATCATCTGGAAGCGCTAGAAAACGGCCGCTATACGGAATTGCCTGACGCGGTTTATGTGTATGGATTTGTGCGCTCTTATGCGGGTTATCTGCAGCTTGACGTCGACGAGATGGTCCGTCGCGTCAAGCTTGAATTCTCACCCGAGATAATACCTGACGCGTTGCCTATTCCTTCTGCGCCACACGATTCGCCCAGGCCAAGCCGTAATTTGCTGTTGCTTGCAATGTTCCTGGCGGTTGTAGTGCTTGGCTTTTGGTATTTGAATTTGGGAATCGAAACGGGCGTGGCGCCCGATGTGACCGGGCAACTACCTGAATTTCAGAGTGAACAGCACTTTACGCCACCGGCGCCCGGCGCCGACGCGGAGCTATCCGGAGGGCCCGCAACAGCCATGACGCCCGAAGCGATTCCCGGGCAGAGGACGGAAGAACCGGAAACCGAAGGAGGAGTAGCGTCGCATGCACCGGAAATCCCATCCGTAGAGGAACTGGTCGGACAGATTCCGTCCGCCGCCCCGCCGCACGCGGAAGTCAACCCGCAAGAGACGGAAAATCAAGCGTGGAGCGGGGGGGACGCGATTCTTGCTGAAGAAATTGGCACACCCGAATTTGCCACGGGGGTTGACGTAGCCCCTATCAATCTCCTGGATATGCGTGGAGACGCAATCGTTCTGGGATCATCACTACTATTTCGGACCGAACCTGCGGCCGTTGACGCTGTCGAACCAGCCCAGCCAGACGCAACAGCCGACGCGCGCGTTGTATTCAGGGCGTCTTCGGACACCTGGATGCAGGTGTCATATGCCAACGGAGCAGTCATGAGATCCTGGGTAATGCGGGCCGGCGAGCAATTTATCCCGCCAGCGGACCAGACAGGATTGAAGGTGATGGTCGGCAATGCCGGCGCGCTGACCGTGTTTGTGGACGGGGCGGCTTTACGGCCCCTGGGAAAAACCGGGGCTGTTATTCGCAATGTGCCGCTTGACGCCGCTGGACTCAACGCCAAGTTTGGCGGGTAATCGCTGCTGTCTCTAGCGTTGTCCTGCCGGGATTGTTATATAGGCGATACCCATATCAACTCGAAAGTCTGACCAGAATATGAGTTTACGGCCATACCGCGATATTCAGCGCCGCAAATCGCGCCAGATTTTTGTGGGCCGGGTGCCGGTGGGGGGTGATGCGCCCATTACCGTGCAGTCGATGACAAACACCATAACTGGCGATGTTGCGGCGACGCTGGAGCAAATCCGAGCTCTGGAAACGGCGGGGGCCGACATTGTGCGGGTATCGTGCCCGGATGAAGATGCGACCCGCGCCCTTAAAACCATTGTGCGCGAATCCACCGTCCCGATTGTCGCGGACATTCATTTTCATTACCGCCGGGCAATTGAGGCGGCGCAAGCCGGCGCGGCGTGCCTGCGCATCAATCCCGGCAATATAGGCGCGCGCGATCGGGTGCGCGATGTTATCCAGGCCGCGCGCGATCATGGCTGCTCTATACGTATTGGCGTCAATGCTGGATCGCTAGAACGCAGTCTGCTGGAGAAATATGGCGAACCGTGCCCCGAGGCAATGGTGGAAAGTGCGCTGTATCATGCCAATATTCTGGAAGAACATGATTTCCATGAATATAAAATCAGCGTCAAGGCGTCGGACGTGTTTCTGGCTGTCGCCGCCTATCAGAAGTTGGCGGAGGCGGGGGATTTTCCGTTGCACCTGGGCATTACCGAAGCAGGCGGGCTGATGACCGGCTCGGTCAAAAGCTCGATCGGCATGGGTATGTTGTTATGGGCGGGGATTGGCGACACCATCCGCGTGTCACTGTCGGCGGACCCGGTCGAGGAGGTCAAGGTTGGCTTTGAGATGCTGAAGGCGCTGGGCCTGCGCCATCGCGGCGTCAATATCATTGCGTGTCCGTCCTGTGCGCGCCAGGGCTTTGACGTGGTCAAAACCGTGGCGGCGCTGGAACAGCGGCTGGCGCATATTGCGCAGCCGGTGACGTTGTCGATCATGGGGTGCGTGGTGAATGGCCCCGGCGAGGCGCGCGAGACCGATATTGGTTTTACCGGTGGCGGTGCGGGGTCGGGCATGGTCTATGTGTCCGGGGTGCCGGACCACAAGATGGAAAATGCGCGCCTGGTCGATCATATTGTCGAACTGGTTGAGGCGAAGGCAGCCACCATGCAGGTGGCGCAGGATAAAGCCGGCGCGATACAGGCGCAGCCTTAACCCAGGTAATTTGAACAGTGTTGATACCCGAGACGAAACTCAAGGAAGTCGTGACGCGCCACCAGGAATTGGAGGCGCGCATGGCGGGGCAATTGCCGCCTGAAACCTTCGTCGCGCTATCGCGTGAATATGCGGAACTGTCGCCGGTGGTTGAAGGTGTACTGGCATGGAATGGCGCGCGCGATGAACTGGCGGGACTGGAAGCGCTGATCGCTGATGCCGCGACAGACACGGAAATGCGTGAACTAGCGCATGAGGAACGCAGCGAAGTGCAGGCGCGCCTGGAGGATCTGGAAAATAAACTGCTGATCCTGCTCGCGCCCAAAGATGAAGCCGACCGCAAAAACGCAATACTTGAAGTGCGCGCAGGGACCGGTGGCGATGAGGCCGCGCTGTTCGCCGGTGATCTGTTTCGCATGTATCAGAACTATGCCGCCGCGCACCGCTGGAAAGTAGAGGTTCTTTCCGAGTCGGAAAGCGAGGCCGGTGGATACAAGGAAATCGTCGCATCGGTGAGCGGGCAAAATGTTTTTTCCAGGCTGAAATATGAATCCGGCGTACACCGCGTACAGCGCGTTCCCGAAACCGAAGCGCAAGGGCGTATTCACACGTCAGCGGCAACCGTAGCTGTTCTGCCGGAGGCGCAGGAAGTTGATATTCACGTGGATGAAAAAGATTTGCGCGTGGACACATACCGCTCGCAAGGGGCAGGCGGGCAGCATGTCAACACCACCGACAGCGCCATTCGCATTACCCATGTGCCGTCCGGTGTCGTCGTGCAATGTCAGGATGAAAAATCGCAGCACAAAAATCGCGCCAAGGCGATGATGATGTTACGCGCCAAGCTGTACGACACGGAGCGTCAGAACCAGGACAGGGCCCGCGCCGCGGACCGCAAAGGCCAGATAGGCAGCGGCGACCGGTCCGAACGCATTCGCACCTATAATTTTCCGCAGGGCCGTGTCACCGATCATCGCATCAATCTGACCCTGTACAAACTGGACCGCGTGATTACCGGCGAAGACCTTGATGATCTGATCGATCCGCTGGTTGCCCATGATCAGGCTGAACGGCTGGCGGCCATGGGGGACGGGGCATAATCCATGCCTGAGATTAACGATGCGCTACGCATGGCGGCGGCACAGTTACTGGATGCGGGAGTCGAGCAGGCGCGGCTGGACGCGCGGCTGTTACTTGCGGCCGTAACCGGATTGTCGCACGAAGAAATGATCCGTGATCCCGCCGCCGAATTAAGCCCGGAGCACGTGGCGGCCTATGGGGGCGTGATTGCCCGCCGCGCCGCGCGTGAGCCGGTGTCGCGCATTGTTGGGCGGCGTGAGTTCTGGAGCCTCGAATTTGAGATCACCTCTGACACGCTTGATCCACGTCCTGACAGCGAGACCCTGATTGGCGCAGTGCTGTCGATGGTCAAGGATCGCGGCCAGGTGTTACGCATTCTTGATGTTGGCGTGGGCAGTGGGTGTTTGCTGCTGGCGCTATTGTCGGAATACCCCCAGGCCTACGGCATGGGCATCGACATTTCGCAGGGCGCGCTGGATGTGGCGCGCCGCAATGCGGAACGGTTAGGATTGTGTCGCCGCGCGCACTTCCTGCGCTGCGACGTGCGCCGCGCCGATTGGGCGGGCCAGGTGCGTGGCCCGTTTGATCTTGTAATTGCCAATCCCCCCTATATTCGCACTGCCGACATAACGGTGTTAGCGCCGGAAGTGTCCCGGTTTGATCCCCTTGCCGCCCTTGCCGGGGGAGAGGACGGCCTTGATTTTTACCGGATGATAACTAATTCAATGGCACAGTTGCTGTGTCCGGATGGGCTCGCGGTTTTTGAGGCCGGGGCCGGACAGGCCGAGGCGGTGCAGATGTTACTGCAACAGGCCGGGCTGGCGGGATTGGATCCGCACTATGATCTGGGTGGCGTCGCCAGAGCCGTGATAGGACGGTTTGAGGCATGACCCGTCGTAAAAGATTAATGTTGGAATTGGGAGCAGAAGCGGTTAATGTCCGCACAGCGATTGAGTATTGAATGCTCTCGCGGTTATCCATTGCTGTCACGGTGCCTTGACGGTTCCAGATAGGAGACGGTTCCAGATAGGACCGGGCCAGCAGATGGTGCTTTTAATGCCGGTTGGGAAGAAGCCGATACATTTTCGCGGGCGGCATTTCATTCGGGGAACAAGGCTGAAGCCTAAATTTGCGTTGATAGCGTTTAAATGACCGCCGGCTGCACCTGCATGGGCTGTTTGCGATGCTGTGCAAGGACGCAATTTGATTGGTGGATGCCGGACGGTCAGGATCAACAGGGAACTTAATACTTATGATGAGATGTAAGCCAATGATACATGGATTAGTTGTTCTATGAGACCCGCCCAGCAGAACGTCAACAAACAACGCTCACGCGGACGGGGTCGCGGAAAACCGCATAGCGGCGGCGGGAGCGGCGGCAATATGGGGGCAAATGCCGGTGGCGTCGTGAACCTCAACCGCACGCTGGACAGCAACGGCCCCGATGTGAAAATTCGCGGTACGGTCGCCCATATTTACGAAAAATATCAGAACCTTGCGCGTGACGCTAATTCCCAGGGCAACCCGGTTGGCGCCGAGAACTACCTGCAACATGCGGAACATTATTACCGCCTGCTAGCGGCGGCGAACCAGGCGCAAGCTGCTGCGCGCGAAAGGGATCAATCTGGCCGCCAGAACGGCAGCCGCCGCCTGGAGCAGCCCGAGAATGGACGCGAAAGTGACGATGCAGCGCCCGCGGAGACGCAAGACGATAATGCGCAAGGAAATACTGCGGAAACAACTTTTGAAGAAAATCTAACAAGCACAGCCTGATACGGGACTTGATCGCATATTTTAACTTGCTTTCCGGTCTTGCGGCGGGGCTTACGCATTCCCACATAAACTAATAGCGGTATGGCGCTTTTTGGAAGGCCGTGCCGTTTTGGTGCAATAAGGCGTTGCCGGGCAGCTCCAGATGGAGTGTCCATATTTACGGCATATTCTGCCGTGGGTGGCGAACGCGCTTGGGAGGTGTCCGATGCAATTCGAAAAATATACCGAACGCTCACGCGGTTTGATTCAAGCGGGGCAAACCCTGGCCAGCCGTAGTGGTCATGGCCAATATACCCCTGAACATATCCTTAAGGTTCTGCTGGATGACGCGGATGGTCTGGCGGCGAATTTAATTCGTAATGCCGGGGGCAAGCCCGATCAGGCGAAGCAGGGCGTCGAACAGGCGCTGGCGAAGATGGCGTCGGCCAGCGGCCCGGGCGCAGGCCAGCTGCATCTCAGCCAGCCATTGGTGAAACTGTTCGAGCAGGCCGAAGATCTTTCAAAAAAAGCCGGGGACGCATTTGTTACCGCAGAACGCCTGCTGCTGGCCACCGCCCTCGCCAAAGGCAGCGAGGCGGCGAGCATTCTGGAACGTGCAGGTGTGACGCCAGAAAATCTCAATCGCGCTATCAATGAGTTGCGCAAGGGCCGCACGGCGGATAATGCCTCCGCGGAAGACACTTTCGAGGCGCTAAAAAAATACGCTCGCGACCTGACCCAGGCGGCGCGTGACGGCAAGGTTGATCCCGTGATCGGGCGTGACGAAGAAATCCGTAGAACCATTCAGGTTCTGTCGCGGCGCACCAAAAACAATCCCGTGCTGATCGGTGAACCGGGCGTCGGCAAGACCGCGATCATCGAAGGGTTGGCGCAACGCATTATTAATGGCGATGTGCCCGAAAGCCTGAAGAACAAAAAACTGATGGCGCTGGATATGGGGGCGCTGATTGCTGGCGCCAAATATCGCGGCGAGTTTGAAGAACGCCTGAAAGCGGTGTTGCAGGAAGTAACGAGCGCCGCCGGCGAGGTGGTGCTGTTCATCGACGAAATGCATACCATTGTTGGCGCGGGTGCAGCGGAAGGTTCGATGGATGCGTCCAATCTGCTGAAGCCGGCATTGGCGCGCGGTGAGCTGCACTGCATTGGCGCCACCACACTGAATGAATATCGCAAGCATGTGGAAAAAGACGCGGCGCTGGCGCGGCGCTTTCAGCCAGTGTTTGTCAGTGAGCCGACGGTCGAAGACACAGTGTCGATTCTGCGTGGGCTGAAGGAAAAATACGAACTGCATCACGGTGTGCGCATCAGCGATGCGGCCATCGTGTCGGCCGCGGCCTTGTCGAACCGTTATATCTCGGACCGTTTTTTGCCGGATAAGGCCATTGATCTGGTTGATGAAGCCGCCAGCCGCCTGCGCATGGAAATCGATTCCAAGCC
>JAUSQH010000004.1 GCA_030652895.1 Alphaproteobacteria bacterium | reverse complement strand
GGTCAACACCCCGGGCGGCGGCAAGAGCTACGAGATATTAAGCGTGAAATTTAAGGGCTAGTGCAGCTCAAAATTTCTCGCCCCCCGTCTTACGAACTATATCTGGAAAATCCCGATACAGTGCGAAGCGCACTTTTGAGGCCATCGAGTTAACGGAAAAGTGCGCCTTTTCCACCTCGCCCGATCTGGTCGCGACATGCTTGAACGCGGCGTCCAGTTGCGCCAGATCTTCTGTTTCAATCATGATATGAAAATCCCCCAGATCTGATGGGCCAAGCCCCAGCTTGCGGCGGGTGAGGCGAAAACCGCCGATCTTCCCCTGCGCGCGTAGATGACCAAGGAATTCTGAAGTGTTTGCGGCAAACTCAGTGTCGCTGACACCGGGTTTCAGATCACACCAGACGTGATAGATATCCATAAGTCGCCCAAATTCAGTACGGTTTCGTGCCGCGCAGCGAAATGCGGTGCAGCACCCGCTTATAGCCGTGATAATCGTTAACCGGATTATGCTGAACCGCACGGTTGTCCCAAAATACTACCGAGCCCGGCCGCCATCTAAACCGGCACGTAAATTCCGGTTTTACCTGATGCGCAAAAAGATAGTTCAGCAGGGGCGCGCTTTCTTCTTCGGTCATATTTTCAAAACGCACGGTATGACCGAAATTTACATACAGCAATTTCCGTCCGGTTTCAGGATGGGTGCGCACCACGGGATGAATGCCGGTCAATTCTCTTTTCGCATCTTCCTTGCCTGCGGTTACCAGCCGGTCCTCGCGGGTCTTGTTCGCGTCTGCCTTGGCCGAACTGTTAACCGACCGCAGCCCCGACAGCATTGCTTTCATACCGTCCGAAAGCGTTTCAAAGGCCATGTACATATTGGCGAATATCGTATCACCGCCATAGGGAGGCAATTCACGCGCCACCAGAATGGCGCCTAGCGGCGGCGCTGGCGTATAGGTCGTATCCGCGTGCCAGATACCGCCGAAATTAATCTTCTCGTGCGGCAGTTTGACCACCGGAACGATTTCAGGAAATTCATCCAGCCCCTTGAGCATGGGATATTCTTCGGGTTCGGAAAAACGCCGCGCAAAGGCGATGTGCTGGGCCGGGGTGATCTCCTGATCCTGAAAGAAGATCACCAGATGATCGGGCAGCGCCTGGCGTATTTCCGCGATGGTGGTGTCGCTCAGGTTCTGCGACAAATCAACACCGCCAATTTCCGCCCCCAGGGCGCCAGCAATGCGATTTATCGTGAGCATGATATATGTTTAGCTCTTATTCCACCGTCACGGACTTCGCCAGATTGCGGGGCTGATCAACGTCGGTGCCCTTTAAAACGGCTGTATGATAGGCCAGCAATTGAATAGGGATAGCATACATAATCGGAGAAAGAAAAGGATCGACCGCAGGCATAGGCACGGAGGCTTTGGCGTAACTGCCGATCTTCTCTATCCCCTGCGCATCGGAAAACAGGATCACCTTGCCTCCGCGCGCCACTACTTCCTGCATGTTCGAGGCAGTCTTTTCAAACAGCGCGTCGCTTGGGGCGATTACAATTACCGGCACGTCTTCATCAATCAGCGCTATCGGCCCATGCTTCAATTCGCCTGCCGCATAGCCCTCTGCGTGAATGTAGGAAATCTCCTTCAGCTTCAACGCGCCTTCAAGCGCAATGGGATAATTCAAACCGCGGCCAAGATAAATTACATCGCGCGCTTTCGACAGATCATGCGCCAGTTCGCTAACCAGATGATCCTGCGCAAGCGCAAGATTTATCATGCGCGGCAATTCAATCAGCGCCCTGGTAAGACGGCTTTCTTCATCTGCATCAATGGACCCGCGCGCACGGGCAAGGCCAATAGCCAGACAGGCCAGTGCCGTCAGCTGGCAGGTAAATGCCTTGGTTGAGGCAACGCCAATTTCCGGACCCGCATGGGTCGGAAAAACCACGTCGGATTCACGTGCAATGGTTGATTCCGCAACATTCACCACAGACGCAATGATCTGCCCCTGCGCCCGGCAATAGCGCAGAGCCGCAAGCGTATCGGCGGTTTCACCAGACTGCGTAATAAATATCGCCAAACCACCCGGCTGCATCGCGGCTTCACGGTAACGAAACTCGGATGCAATATCCACTTCAACCGGAAGCCGCGCCAATTGCTCAAACCAGTATTTGGCAACACATCCGGCATAATAGGCGGTGCCGCACGCAACAATAGTCAGCTTACTGACCGATGCCAACTCAACAGGCAGCCGGGGCAATTCGATGCTGCCGCGCAGCGGCGAAACATAGGCGCCAAGCGTATTTGCGATTGCATCCGGCTGTTCGAAAATCTCCTTGGCCATGAAGTGGCGGTGATTACCCTTGTCAATCATCGCTGCGCTGACGCTGGTGGTCTCTATTTTGCGTTCAACGGACTGGCCCTGGGAATCGAAAAATTCCGCACCGGCGCGAGTTAACGCGACCCAATCCCCTTCATCCAGATAGCTGAGGGTTTGCGTAAACGGACTAAGCGCGAGCGCGTCAGAGCCAAGAAACATTTCTCCCTTTCCATAACCGACGGCCAGCGGACTGCCCTTTCGCGCGCCAATCATCAGATCATCTTCTCCAGCGAAAATCAGCGCAAGGGCGAACGCCCCGCGCAAACGCCGGAACGCCTGCGCCGCCGCATCGCGCGGTCCGCATCCCGCGCGCATCGCGTCTTGAACCAGATGGGCGATAACCTCCGAATCGGTTTCGGACTCAAAGACATGCCCCTTCGCCCCCAACTCCGCCCGTAACTCCTGAAAATTTTCGATAATGCCATTGTGCACGACCGCAACACCGCCATAGATATGCGGATGCGCATTGCCTTCCGTCGGGGCGCCATGGGTCGCCCAGCGCGTATGACCGATGGCGGCGGCGCCTAACAAAGGTTTGGCCCGCAAAGAACCCGCAAGATTTCGTAATTTTCCCTCCGCCCGGCGGCGTTCAATGCCGCCATTCACCAGGCTGGCAATACCCGCAGAGTCATAGCCGCGATATTCCAGGCGCTTCAACGCATCCAGCACCAGTTCCGGAGCCCCTTCGGCGCCTAATACTCCGACAATTCCACACATATCCCCGCCTTCTAAAAATGTTATCCGTGGCCTGATTTTTTACCAGAAAAGCGCGCCCGGAAACGCGCCGCCCAGCCCGCTTTTTCCACCTGCTGCGGCCGCACAAGCGCCAATGCGTCCGGGCTTACGTCCTGCGTGATCACGCTTCCTGATCCGGTAAAGGCGCCGTCACCTATTTTTACCGGCGCCACCAGACAGGTATTGGAACCAATAAACGCACCCGCGCCAATGTCGGTAAAATGTTTTTCGAACCCGTCGTAATTGCAGGTGATCGTACCGGCGCCGATATTGGCCCCCGCCCCGACCCGCGCATCGCCGATATAGGACAGATGGCTGACCTTTGCGCCGTCTTCGATGCGGGCGGCCTTCACCTCGACAAAATTGCCGATCCTGGCGCCCTTGCCCACATCCGCCCCCGGACGCAACCGGCCATAGGGGCCAATTTCTGCACCTGCGGCGACTATTGCACCTTCCAGATGGGAAAATGGTTTGATCTGCACACCGTCGGCGACACTAACACCAGGACCAAACACCACGTTCTGTCCAACCACGACATCGCGGCCAAGCTTTGTGTCATAACTAAAATATACCGTAGACGGATCAAGAAGGGTTGCGCCATTCAGCATCGCGGCATGGCGCAGCCGGTTCTGCAAGATAGCCTCCGCCTGAGCCAGTTCGACGCGGCTGTTGACCCCCAGTACTTCGTCCGCGTCCGCCTCTATGGCGGCGCAGGACAGGCCACGCTTGCGCGCGATGGCGATAATGTCGGTCAGATAATATTCGCCCTTGGCGTTGTTGTTGCCAACTTCTTCCAGCAGGCTGAATAACACCGCGCCGTCGACCGCCATCACACCGGAATTACACAGGCCTATGGCGCGCTGCTCTGCGGTGCAGTCCTTCGACTCGATAATCGCGTCCAGTCCATCCGCAGCGTTCATCACCAACCGGCCATAGGGCGAAGGATCGACGGGACGAAAACCCAACACCACAACCGAGGCCCCGCTGCGCCGCGCCGAAAGCATCGCGCGCACTGTCTCGGCCCGTACCAGCGGTGTATCCGCATACAGGATCAGCGCGTCGCCATCGAAACCCGCCATTTCCCCCGCTGCCGCCTTTACCGCATCGGCCGTGCCCAACTGGTTTTCCTGCAGGGCAATCCGCGCATCCGGCGCATGGCTGCGGGCGGCCCCGGAAACGATAGGCATGTTGGGTCCCACCACCACCACCCGGCGGGCCACGGCGATAGCCTCACTAAGGCCCAATACATGGCCAAGCATGCTGCGCCCCGCGAGCGGGTGTAGCACTTTTGGGAGAGAGGACTGCATCCGCGTCCCCTGCCCTGCGGCCAGGATGATTGCTGCAATCTCGGTAGAACTGCTCATGGATACGCCCTAATCTCGGCAACTGAATTAACTATGTCGAATACTGCACCACAGTGAAGTATCTCGCCAATTCAATAAATATTTCTAACTCTTACGCCAATGTGCATGTTAATAGCCGATTCGTAAGTGATCGGCCTCACCGTATAGTTAATTATTTCTGATTAAGAGCGAAGGAAGCGTAAATGTCACTGTATGCGGGCTATACAATCGTTTTCGATCTGGATGGCACCCTGGTCGACACCGCCCCGGACCTGACGGCCGCCCTGAATCATGTGCTGGAGAGTGAAGGCCGCCCGGCGCTGGCGCAGGCCGAAGTGCGCAATCTGGTTGGACACGGCGCGCGGGCGCTGATAGAACGGGGTATGGGCATAGACGGCTATGAGCCATCCGAGCCGCACCTGCAACGCATGCTCAAGCTGTTTTTGAGCTTTTATGGTGAAAATGTCGCCAATCACAGCGCAATATTTCCCGGTGTTACCGCAACGCTGGATCATTTTCGCACCCGGCGGGCCCGTCTTGGCGTATGCACCAATAAACCAACCGGGCTTTCCAAGACGCTGTTAACCGAGCTGGATATGCTGGGACATTTTGAGGCCATTCTCGGCAGTGACAGTCTGCCGGTGCGCAAACCCGATCCATTACACTTGATCGAGACCATCCGCCAGGCAGGCGGCGACCCTGCCCGTGCCGTCATGGTGGGGGACAGCGCCACCGACGTGGATACTGCCAGGGCCGCTAATATTCCGGTGGTGGCCGTTACTTTTGGTTATTCCGCCACGCCAGTGCATGAACTGGGCGCAGATATCGTCATCGACACATTCGACGCCCTGACCGAGGTCTTGCCACGACTGTTGCGGCTTGACCCGGCGGGGTGAAGCGCCTTATAGCAATTGCCACGCATGCGCTTGCGCTGCAGGTGCGTTTGTTAAGTGGCAAGGGCGATTAGCTCAGTTGGTAGAGCACTGTGTTCACATCGCAGGGGTCGCAGGTTCGAATCCTGCATCGCCCACCATTATTTATCCCACGGCGCGAAGCGCCTCCGACGGAGCGGGCTTGCCGCCCGAAGCGCAGTCGCGTTTTTGCTTTTCCGCGTTCGAATTCTCTCCTCTCTATCGAGGCAAGTCCGATCGCAATATTTTACAGCAGTATATCGGGGGACTAAAAAGCTACTCCCCCTCAATAACTAACCTGATTATTGCGCCGCCTTCAGCGCCGGAGTAGCCTGACTGCCGCGCAGAAGACGGCCCGGCAGTGCACCGGTGGATTCTCCGTCTTTAAATGTCACCTCACCCGACACGATGGTGAATTTGTAGCCGGTGGCTTTCTGGATCAGCCGTTGGCCGCCTGCGGGCAGGTCGAACACAATATGCGGCGCGCCAAGGGTGAGATTGTCGAAATCGATGACATTGATATCGGCTTTCATCCCGGGGGCGATAACACCGCGATCCAGAAAACCAACCAGTTTGGCGGTATCGTGGGTCTGGCGCTTGACCAGATATTCCAGCGGCAGTTTTTCACCGCGTGTGCGGTCACGGCCCCAATGGATCAGGTGCGTAGTCGGGAACGAAGCGTCGCAGATCACGCTGCAATGCGCGCCGCCATCGCCCAGCCCGAACGCAGTGTGCGGACTTAAAATCATTTCGCGCGACACATCCAGATTATTCGCCGTGTAATTGGCCAGCGGCGCGTATAACAGGGTCTTGCCGTCGTCTTCCAGAATCATGTCGTACACCAGCTCTTCCGGCGTCACACCGCGCGCCGCAGCCAGCGCCTTGACGCTTTTTTCCACCGGTGGTTCATAATCTGGCGGATCGCCGAGCGGGAAAATCTTGTGCATCGAATAGAAGATACCCGTGAGAAGCGGATTGCCTTTGGGTTTTTCCGACAGTATTTGCGCCCGGAACTCCGGATCGCGCATTTTGGTAACCCGGTCTTTCAGGGACAGATCGGCGATCGTGCGATAGGACGGATGGTTGCTGAACGGGTTCATCGTCGCCTGTAGTCCGAGCAGCAGACAGATTGGGCGCGCCGCAACCTGCCCCTTCATCTGCAAGCCGTCATTGGCCGCGCCTTCGATGCGGTCCAGCAATTCCCGCCACCCATCGGGTTTTTGGTCAAACTGGATCAGCGAAATCGACATTGGCAATCTGCTTGCTTCAGCCATGTCGCGCAGGATGCTGAACTCGGCGTCGATATCGGTGAAGTCCGAGATCATTTCAAATACGCCCTTGCCGGTTTCACCCATGGCTTTAGCGATGCCCACAAGTTCCTTGCGCTCTGCGCCGTAGCTTGGAATTACGTCGCCGTCGCGTGAGCGATGGTTGAGGCTGCGCGACGATGAAAAGCCAATCGCGCCCGCATGCATTGCCTCGGCGGCGAGGCGTCCCATTTCAGCGATGTCCGCGTCCGTCGCCGCCTCGCGCTGGATCGCGCGCTCGCCCATCACATACACCCGCAGCGCCGCATGCGGCAGTTGCGCACCAATGTCGAGCGCATGGGGTCTGCTTTCAACGGCGTCGAGATATTCGGCGAAACTTTCCCATTCCCATTTCATGCCTTCGGTCAGCACTGCGCCGGGAATGTCTTCCACGCCCTCCATCAGGGCGATGAGCGCGTCACGTTGTTCGGCCCGCGCCGGCGCAAAGCCAACGCCGCAATTGCCCATCACCACCGTGGTCACCCCATGCCAGCACGAGGGCGAGATCAACGCATCCCACGATACCTGCGCATCATAATGGGTATGCACATCTACAAAGCCCGGCGTCACCAGCAAACCAGTGGCGTCGATTTCTTTTTTACCTTTGCCGGAAACCGTCCCGACGGCTGTGACGGTTCCATTGTCGATGGCGACGTCCCCGGTGAAACGATCGCGTCCGGTTCCATCAATAATTGTACCGCCGCGTATAACGAGATCATGCATGATGTGATGCTCCTCTTTTTTCAGTTATTCGGCGGCGCGCAGGGCGGGGGCGGGCTGTTGGCCGCGCACCAGTCTGCCTGGGAATTCACCGGTTGATTCACCGTCCTCAAACGTCACTTTGCCGGAAACGATGGTGTATTTATAGCCTTCCGCCTTCTGCACCAGACGGCGCGCGCCGGTCGGCAGATCATGCACAATGTGCGGCGGCCGCAACGTGAGCCTGTCAAAGTCGATCACATTCACATCGGCCTTCATGCCCGGCTTCAATAGACCGCGATCCAGGAAGCCCGCCAGTTCGGCGGTATCGCGGGTTTGGCGCTTGACCAGAAATTCCAGCGGCAACTGCTCGCCACGGCTGCGGTCCCGCGCCCAGTGGGTCAGCATATAGGTCGGAAAGCTGGCGTCACAGATTGCGCCACAATGCGCGCCGCCATCGCCCAACCCTGGTGCCGTGTAGGTGCTGAGCAGCATTTCACGCACCGTATCCAGATTGCCGAACGCGTAATTGGCGATCGGCACATAAAGAAGCGCGCGCCCCTCATCTTCGAGCAACAGATCATAAGCCAGTTCACGCGGGTTGATACCCATGGCGTCCGCGCGCGCCTTGACGCTGGTTTCCGGAAGCGGTTCATATTCCGGCGGATTGCCCAACTGGTACACGCGATTAAGCGTATAGAGCAGGCCCACCGCCATATTCTTGCTGTCGGGATTTTCCGCGATGATTCTGGCGCGCCGCGCGGGATCACGCATTGCCTGCACCCGCTCGGGCAGAGGCAGAGCGGCAATCTCGCGATAGCCGGGCGTGGAGCTGAACGGATGGAACGACGCCTGCAAGCCCATCAGCAATCCAATAGGCCGGGGCGCGACCTGGGCGCGAAAGCTGAGCCCTTCCTTGTTGGCGCCCTCCAGTTTTGCGTATAATTTGCGCCAGGCCTCTGGCTTGCTTTCGGCCTCCGCCATGGAGATCGACATGGGCAGGCCGCTTTTCGCAACCATATCGTGGAAGATATTAAACTCCGCATCCACATCCTTGAGATCGGAAATCATCTCGAACACGCCCTTGCCGCCTTCGCCCATCGCCATGGCGATACCGACCAGCTCATCATATTCCGCGCCATAGGACGGAATGATTTCGCCCTTGATGGATTTGTGCAGAATGGTACGCGAGGAACTGAACCCGATCGCGCCTGCCGCCATGGCCTCGCGCGCCAGGCGTCCCATTTCCTTGATATCGGCGAGGGTCGCAGGCTCTCGGCGCACCGCACGGTCGCCCATCACATAAACCCGCAGCGCCGCATGCGGCAGTTGCGCACCGATATCCACGGCATGGGGGATGCGGTCAATCGCATCCATATATTCGGGAAAGCTTTCCCATGCGAAATCAATGCCCTCGGCCAGGGCCGCGCCGGGAATATCTTCGACCCCTTCCATCAGCTCGATCATCTGCTGATGCATCTCGGGACGCGTAGGCGCAAAGCCAACCGCGCAATTCCCCATCACCACCGTAGTCACCCCATGCCAACAGGAAGGAGAAACCAGTTTATCCCAGGACACCTGGGCATCGTAATGCGTGTGCACGTCAACAAAACCCGGCGTTACCAGCAGACCCGCGGCGTCGATCTCTTTTTTGCCTTTGCCGGCAACCGTTCCAACCGCCGTAATGGTTCCATTGTCGATGGCGACATCCCCGGTAAAGCGATTGCCGCCGGTCCCGTCAACAATTGTGCCACCGCGAATAACCAGATCATGCATGACTGTTTCCTCCTATTGCGGGCTGTTCGCCGCCCGCCTTATTAAGCGTAACTATTCCTGATTAGGGCAAGATTAACACCACTTATGGCTCGTGGGCGACGAAATTCGGCCATTTTTGCGGATTCTTCTGGCGCACATGGACGAAAAACATGGCTTTCGAACCCTTTATTTCGGGAAGACCCGCCAGGCCGTTCGGATCGCGAGCGGCCACCGCAGCAGACCCCGCCTCGCCGATCCGGAGCCGGATCAACCATTTTTAACACCTAAAAGCTGTGCTGCCACAATAAGTTCGCCTGGCGTTGTCGCGCCGATGGTGTCGATCACATTGGGTATCTGATGCGCGGGGGAAGGAGTCTTTTTCGCCTGATCCTCGCCACACCCTCCGACATTGAATGCACACAAAACCATGATGAGCGATGCTTGAGCGCAAATAATAAAAAAATACTATTAACTTCCTTCAAAAATCTGCATGGCGTAGGGTCCCCTCAATATTCACAATTAACCAAAGGATATATTTGTGCCAAATATCATTAATACGCTTTCAATCGACGAACAGCTTGAACTGATCTATGTCGGATATTTCGGACGCGCCGCGGAAAGCAATGGTTTCGATTTTTGGCGGGGCGAGAATCTGAGGGCTCAAGCGGCTGGCAGCACTGCAGAGAACGCATTAAAAAACATTGCGAACTCATTTGCACCTCAGCCCGAAACAGCCGCGCTGTTCCCATTCGCCAGTACGACGCTTCAAACTCCGGTAACAAACCCCGCGATTCTCGACCAGATTCGCGTTCTTGTCGAAAGCGTCTATCAAAACCTGTTCAATCGCCCAGCAGACCCAGAAGGCCTGGCCTTCTGGACAGGTCAGATTTCCAGCGGCCAGGTTTTACTTGGCGAGGCGATCCTGACGATCGCCAATGGCGCTCAGGAGCCCGACCAAACGATCCTTAACAACAAGATCGACGCTGCTTTCAACTTCTCGTCGGTTACGGCCACGAACAATATCGGCACAGGCAGCACACCGCTCACTGACGCGCTCAAGGCTGCGGCCGTCGCCGCCATTTCAGGGGTTGACGAAACCCAAGCGTCAGTCTCGGCCGCCGCCAGCGCAACCAGCCAATTCGTCGCATCATTCGTATCTGGTTCGGGCCAGACCATCAACCTCACGAGCGGTGTGGATGCTCCGGGGGCTTCCCCGCCCGCAGCCAACACGACAGGGACGACTTCCAACGACACCTATGTTGGGGTTTTCGACAACAACGGTACGAGCACGATCACCAGTTCCGACTCGCTGGATGGCGCCGGTGGGACCGATGCGCTGAATATCCGCGTCGTGACACATACCTCCAACCAGACCATTTCTCCGCAATCCACCAATGTCGAGAATTTCGTCATTACGAATCAAGTTAACAGTTCAAGCGGTGGCGGCGGTGGCTTCATTCTGAATTTCGCAGGCATTACCGGCGAAGCTCTGGTGTCATCGAAGGACTCGATTGCGGGGAGCCAAACGGCCGCCACGAACGTGGACGCCGCAACGGCTGAAATGGACACGGCGCAAGGCCTTTTCGTCGTCCAGTACAATGGCACGCGTACCGGGACTGCGGATGCTTTCTCGCTGGCTTTGAAGGGCGCAGGTACGGTGGCTACGCCGGCCCAGTTCGCCACAGTCACCACAGATTTAACCGTTATGGATAGTACGTTCGAAATCGTCAACATCTCGAGTACGGGCGCGGCCTCGAACGTCTCGCTGCTGTCGCCGATTCAAACGGTCAACGTCGCCGGTGACGCCGCACTGAAGCTGACCGGGAACGGGAACTTCGCGGGGCTTCGCACCATCGACGCGTCCGCAATGACCGCGGGCGGTCTGAACATCGATGCAAGAGGCACTACAGAAACAAGCCTAACATTCTTGGGTGGCGGAGCTGACGACCGCGTGATCTTCGCGAATACGACGCTGAACGCCGCCACCACCCTGTCACTCAATGGCGGTGGCGGGAAGGACACGCTGGCGTCCACCAGCTTTGACGTCACGCCGTCCGTGGTGAACAACGCTACCGGTTTCGAGGTTCTTGAATCAGTATCGCCCTCGAACGGGCTCACGGCAACGGACTTCACGTCGATCAACGAGTTCGTTTTCTCCGGCGGTCCAAACAATGGCCGCGTGAACATCCAGGGTGTGGAAAGTAGCGATCGTTTCGTATTTTCCAGCAACCAGGGGACCGGCGACGAAGCCGTGCGGTTCATAGGTGCGACACCCGGGGCCACTGCGGTGTTCGAACTGAGGGCGTCCAGCGAGACCAATGGCGAAGTCACGATCACCGCTAACACGAATAGCGGCAACGACGTAAGCGCGATTGGTTTTCAGGGTCAAATCTCATCGGTCACAATTGACTCGACGGGCCAGAACACGAACGCGAACGTCATAAACTCCGTCAACAACGGGAGTTTCAACTACTTCGCCATCAACAACGACAACGGCCTGACGAATTTCACCATCACGGGAAGTCAGGCCCTGACGATCACAGCAATCGCAGGCATCAATCTTTCAGATAGCACCAAAACGATCGGTTTCAGCGAGAGCGTGAACGTGAACGCATCGGCTTTCACCGGTGTCCTTCGAATCGCCGGTTCGAACTCCAATGACGTGATCACTGGCGGCGGTGGTAATGACATCATCTATGG
Organism: Alphaproteobacteria bacterium; assembly: GCA_030652895.1. GTDB lineage: Bacteria > Pseudomonadota > Alphaproteobacteria > UBA11222 > UBA11222 > UBA11222. The sequence goes on along the minus strand of JAUSQH010000004.1, from coordinate 1,797 downwards.
TCTTGCCGGTTCCGATACGCTGACCGGTAATGGCGGCGCGGACCAGTTCCGGGTTACCGGCACGAATGGGACTGACGTAATCAAGGATTTCGTCAAAGGGGTCGACAAAGTCGGATTCAACACCGTCGATTTCACGAACACGACCGCCACGTCAGCGGGCGCCGTTCTCGCGCTGGCGGATTACGTCCAGAACCGCAACGGGGTCACCGACATGGGCGCCAGCGACAACAAAAAGGTGGTCGAGCTCCAATCGGAACTCTCGGGGACGCAAATCTCGACGGACACCGGAGCGGCGATCGAAGCCTATGTGCTGGTTTTCAACAGTACCACGAACAAAGGCCAATTGTGGTATGACAGCAACTGGAGCGATGCCGGAGGCCGCTTCACCATCGCAACATTCGACAACGTCACCGACATTGTTGGCGTTCGCCTCTTCAGCAACACCGATTTTGTAGAGTTCATAGCCTGATCGCGCAGGTCTGAAGACGGCAGAAACATCCGCCAGCCGGGCTAGTCGCGAGTTGCGCCAGTCCGGTGGCTACTGAAGCACGTTGCACTGACCCCGGTTTGCGGCGAAGGGCGACGGGCGTGTACTCTTCGAAATAGCATGCACACATAGTCTCCCGTCATTGCGGGGGACTATGGAGTGTTGTGGTGAGTTTGGGACGCCGCCAAGGCGGTCTATCAGCAACGTTTCAAAGCAGAAACACAAAAACCACGTCTGGAAATCTCGAATATGCCTGGCGCATTTTCTGATCCCACGGCGTCATTACCCGGATAAACCGGGCGATGACAATAAGAGACCGTCTAGATGCGATCAGAACCTGCTAGCGGGCAGCCAAATTCCGCAATTTTTTCAGATTCTTCAGACGCCCGCGCGATAGAAACATAGTCTTCCATCCAACGGATGTCGGTTATTACAGACGTACCAGCACCATCAAACCTGATGCCCAATCAAGTTTTAACGATACGAAATCCTGACGCCCTTCAAGCTCTTCGACCAGTTTGGGAACTTTTGGCGCGTGGCCATCTGGCCAGCCAGGCTGCGGAAAAAGATCATCAATGATGTAATACCCGCCTCTGGCGACGACATTAAGCGCCAATTGCAAGCCGTTGAATTTTCCCGGCCAGGAATCCGCAAACACCAGATCGAAACGCTGATCCTGAACCGACTTCAAAAACTCCTCCCCATCCTGACAGATGAAGCTAACCCTTGAGTCTTTGCCGATATGCTTTTTGGCAACATCCTGGCATTGCGCATCATTTTCGATACTTACCAGACTGGAGTCGCCATCCATTCCATCCAGCAGCCACGCCGCTGAAATGCCGGTACCTGTTCCGATCTCCAATATGCGGGCGCCGGGCTTTGAGGCGGCCAAAAGCCGAAGCAGAGCGCCCGTCTTTGGCTCTGACGCCATGATAAACCCAAGCCGCGTAGTATCCGCAACAATGGCGCTCAACACTTCCGGCTTATCTATCGTCTCCCACATGATTTTCTATGTTTCCTCAGGCTCAATCGAAACCACAAGATTTCGTATCTTACAGGCGTTCAAATGTTTCCAACGCACTTGACCGGAGGTCATAAGCGGCCCGAAACATACGTGACATTGTAGCCCCGATTGATGCAGCAGCAAAGAAACCCGGATGGCCAGCGATCTACAAAAGCGCGACAAGGAAAATTCAAACTTAGACACATCCCGTCCGGTATGAACACAATGTGATTGGCATGCCCGGCAGGATTCGAACCTGCGACCCCAAGCTTAGAAGGCTTGTGCTCTATCCAGCTGAGCTACGGGC
>JAUSQH010000622.1 GCA_030652895.1 Alphaproteobacteria bacterium | reverse complement strand
TGATCGGCGGCATGTTGCTGGGCTGGATCGCCGGCACCATGGCGGTGACCGACCCGGCCGTGCTCAGCCATGTGCCGACCACGCCAGCTGCCAAGGCCGGCATGCTGCCCGAAGTGGTGGACGGCCTGCGCTACGCCGCTGGCGTCGCCGGCGCAGCGCTGGTCTGGGCCATCGGCACCGTCGTCAAGATGCGGCGCAAGGCTGCGGCGCGGCCCGCCCACTGACGCCCCCAGGCCCGGCCGCGTGCGATGACCGCTCCCGGCCGGGCACCCGCCGCTGCCGGTGAGCAGATCGGGCCTTACCGGCTGCTGCGCCGGCTCGGCCAGGGCTCGCTGGCCACGGTTTATCTGGCGGTCGATGACGCCAGCGGCCAACCCGTTGCGCTCAAGCTGCTGTCGCTGGCCGGCGCCGGCGACGCGCCGCACGAAGCCAGGCAGCGCTTCCTGGCTGAAGCCGAACTGGCGCGCCGACTGCGGCACCCCGACATCATCACCATCCTGGCCGCTGGCGAGAGCGGCGGCCGCGGCTGGCTGGCGATGGAACTGATGGCCGGTGGCGACCTCGGGCGTTACACGCTGCCAGCGCGGCTGCTGCCCGAAGCGCTGGTGCTGGGCATCGGCGCGCGGCTGGCGCGGGCGCTGGCCCATGCGCATCGCCAAGGCGTCGTGCACCGCGACCTCAAGCCCTCGAACGTGCTCGTCGATTGGCCGAGCAGCAGCGTCAAGCTGGCCGACTTCGGCCTCGCCCGGCTGGCCGATGCCCAAGGCACGCGCACCGGCTTGATGCTGGGCTCGCCGGTCTACATGGCGCCCGAGCAACTGGCCGGCGCGGCGCCGACGCCGGCCAGCGACTTCTACGCCCTGGGCGTCACCTTGTTCCAGTTGCTGGCTGGGCGCCTGCCTTTTGAAGGTGGCTCGATGGGCGAATTGTTGCGTGCCGCAGCCAGCGCGGCGCCGCCCGACCTGCAGACCCTGCGCCCTGAACTGCCGGCCACGGTGGCCGCCGCGGTCGCGGCCTTGCTGAGCAAGCAGCCGGCGGCGCGGCCGCAGGCTGGCGACGCGCTGGCCGACGCCTTGCAGGCCTTGTTGCCGCCGCCCTGACGCCGGCAGCCTCCAGGCGGACCGAAGTCACGCCAGCCACCGTGGCAAGCCCGGGGTTCCGATGCACAATCCAACCCCACCGGCGCACAGAGCGCGCCCCACGCCCATGCCGATCGAGCTATTTGCCACTGTCGACCCCGGCCGCGCGC
>JAUSQH010000616.1 GCA_030652895.1 Alphaproteobacteria bacterium | reverse complement strand
ACCAGCCTCCCGATCTCATTATCGGTGTGCTCGGCAAAACCGGCAAAGACTTCCATCTGGCGCGCGAATAACTTCTTTTCGTCGGCTGAAAGCGAATCCCAATCCTTGATATCCTTGGGCTTGGGCGCGAGCTTGGTGCCGGGCGGCACAACCCCAAGCTTGATCTGGCGGGCGAGCGTTTCCTCACGATACTTATCCCAGCCGGCGTCGAACTTGCCCTTGTATTTGTCGGCCCACTCTTTTGGCACATGATGCGGCGCATGGGTGGCGCCCGGCGCGAAATACATAAAGAACGGTTTGTCCGGCGAGAGCGACTTCTGGCTCTTCATCCAGGCTATGGCTTGGTTCGTCATGTCGGTCGTGAAGTGGTAATTGGGATCAGCCGGCAGCTCGACCCTCGCCGTCCCGTCATAAAGGAGCGGAGCCCACTGATTCGTCTCTCCGCCCATGAATCCATAGAACTTGTCAAAGCCCGAGCGCGTTGGCCAACGATCGAACGGCCCCGATACACTGACCTCCCAAGCTGGAGCTTCGTGGTACTTGCCAAACAAGCCCGTGGCAAAACCGTTGAGACGCAGCATTTCGGCGAGCGGCGCAACGCTGTTCGGCCGCATGCCAGTGTTGCCCGGAAATGCAGTGGCTATTTCCATGACGGCGCCGGCATTATTGGTGTGGTGGTTTCGGCCAGTCTGCAGGGCCATTCGGGTGGGTGAACACAGTGCGGTGACGTGAAAGTTGTTGTAGCGCAGCCCCCCGCTCGCAAGCCGATCCAGGGTCGGCATGGCGATGGGGCCGCCAAAGGTGCTGGGCTGCCCAAAGCCCATGTCGTCGATCAGGACGATCACTACGTTGGGTGCGCCCTTCGGCGATTTGACTTCGAAACGCGGCGGGGCCTTGGCCTTGCGCGCGTCGAGCTCGGTGATCGGCACAAGTTGCGGCTCGGGTATAGGAAGGACCGTGCGATCAAGCGTCTGAGCCAGAGTTCCTGCGACGGGGAGCGCACCCACGAGAATGGCGCAGGTGACAAGCAATGTGCATTTCGATCCGAGCAAACCCGACGTTAGTTTCATGACGTTCTCCGATGAACTGACGAAATCCGAAGTGAGTATCCTGCAAAGCTAGGGTGATTTCATGAGCGGCTTGTTCAGCACCGTGCGGAAACCCACGTGCGCCGCGCTGAGGTTTATTTCCTGAGGTTGGCGCGCGGCCGGCCGGTAGCGCGAGCAAAAATTGGAGGCACATAAATGCGAGCCGCCCTTGATGACACGGCTCGCGGATTGCCCAGTAGCGACATGGAGGGATACAAGCTCAGGCCCGGTGGGATTGGCCACGGTTTCCCGTGAGTGTCCGCCCCGATACCAGTCGCTGGTCAATTCCCAGACATTTCCGATCATATCGTAGAGGCCATAGCCGTTCGGCTTGAAGCACCCCACCGACGCAGTACCAGCGTAGCCATCATCCTGGGTGTTCAGCACCGGAAAGATGCCCTGCCAGGTGTTAGCGATCGGCTTGCCGTCGACGTCAAAAGCGCTCGACCAGTCGTCCTCGCCGTCGCGGCCGCCGCGCGCGGCAAACTCCCACTGCGCCTCGGTCGGCAGGCTGCGACCGCGCCAGCGCGCATAGGCAAGCGCATCCTCATAGGCAATGTGCACGACGGGATGATTCTCCTTTCCGGCGATGGAGCTGCGGGGACCGGCGGGCTGGCGCCAACTAACACCCGAAATGTATTGCCACCATTGCGAGCTTTCGCTGCCGCGGATATTGCTTGGCTGAGCAAAGACCATCGATCCCGGAGCAAGAAGCTCTTTGGGCAATCCGGGATTTTCCTTCGGGTCCAGCCCGCGTTCAGCCAGCGTGGTGTAGCCGGTCGCGTCGACGAACTGCTTGAATTGCACGTTCGTCACCTCGTGGCGGTCGATCCAGAAGCCATCGACTCGCGCGACATGAGTGAAGCGTTCCTCGGGCTGATGGCGCTCGGAGCCCATGGCGAAGGTGCCAGCTTGGATGAACGTCATTCCGGCGGTATCATGGTTTCCAGAGGGCAGTCCGGCATAGGCCGCACAGCTTCCGACATCTGCTTTTGGCATGGCCTCGACGGCCACCGCGACGAACCCTAACGCAATCAAAGCGCCAATAGCCGCCGCCAGTTCAGCAAGCGACAACACGACATTACGCATCCTCATCGGCTGCCCTCCCTACAACTCGCCGAACGTGATCCGATCACTTCTTCATCTTGATGCCCTGGTCGGACCTAAACTCCTTAAAAACAACGTCGATTGCCTCGATGACCTTCTTGCTTGGATTGGCCTTGCAATGGACGATAACCTCGTGTTGCAGCGATTTGGCGCGCGCAACCTGCATCACGTGTTTCTTAGCAA
>JAUSQH010000419.1 GCA_030652895.1 Alphaproteobacteria bacterium | reverse complement strand
GCTTGATAGTCTGCCTGGTCTGGATCTGCCCGGTTTGTGATCCTTGTGACTAACGCGCTATCCTTTCCTGGTCTTTTACATAGAACAACAGGATCACATCGACGTTTGGCGCATTCGGCATTGTCAGCGCGACATTCCCGTATGGATGCACAAAGCCCGAGGAAACGGATTAAAGCCCACCTGCGCAAGATGGCCGCCGCTTAATCCTCATCCAGCATAACACGGCACCCACCGCCTAAGCGGCGGCGAACCCGGTATGCCTCATGCGGCGGCGCGCAGGTTTTCGACGACGCGGCCCACGGTTTCCTTGAGCAGTTCTGATTGTGTGAACAGAGTTTCACCCAGGGAGGTAACCCGCGAAACTGAATCGCCGGTTTCTGCCGCCTTGCGTGTAACGCTATCCACATTCGCCGCCGCGCGTTGGGTGCCCGTTGCGGCTTCCTGAATGTTGCTGGAGATTTCCCTGGTCGCGCCGTTTTGTTGCTGCACGGCGTCGCGCACACTGGTTGACACTTCACTGACCTTTTGCAGCGCCTCGACAATCATATTCGCGGCCAAAACGGTCTGGCTGGTGACATCGCGCATGGCGTTGATCTGGGATGAAATTTCTTCCGTCGCCTTGGCCGTCTGGGTAGCCAGCGCCTTGACTTCATTGGCGACCACCGCAAAGCCCCTGCCCGCCTCACCGGCGCGCGCGGCCTCTATGGTGGCATTCAACGCCAGAAGATTGGTCTGACTTGCGATATCATTAATCAGCGCCACGACATCGCCAATGCGGTCCGCGCTCTTGGCCAGATCATTTACTGTCGTTGCCGTATTACCGGCATGCTGAACCGCGTTTTCAGTGGCGTCGCTTGAAATGCCCACCTGACGGCTGATTTCCTCAATGGAGGCCAACAATTCCTCGGATGCGGCGGCGACGATTTGAATATTGTTTGTCGCCTCGGACGTTGAACTGTTCGCGGCATTCGCTTCTTTGGTTGTCTCCGCGGCGATACCGCTCATCAGATCTGATTCGGTGCGCATCTTGCCGGTCGCCTCGGCCAGCGTGGCGGCCACACCCATGACGGTTTTTTCCAGCTGCTCGGCAAGTTCGGACATCGTGTGCTTGCGTTGCTGTTCATTTTCTTCGCGCTGGCTGGCCTGGTCCTGCTGCATGACTGCAATGCGCAAAATATTTTCCTTGAATGTGCGAAGTGAAACGACAATCGCACCCAACTCGTCGCCACGCTCCAGACCGTCAATATCAACAGCCTCAACGTCCTCGCCCTTGGCCAGCGCCGAAGTCGCCGCGGCGATTTGTCCAATCGAGCGGTTGGTCCCCGCGGCAACCAGTATGGCGACAAAGAAACTGACCACCAGACCGGCAATTGAACCCGCCAGAAGCATCGTGTTTGCAGTCCCGGCGGTCTGCGCACCGGCAGTGGCGTCGGCCTGGGAACTCACCACGACGCCATTTACCAGATCATCGATTATGCCGGTCATGCGTTTATAGTTTTCGTCGAACGGCGCCAGAAAAGAGACGGCGCTGGCGAAATCAATTTCCAGCATCGAGGACACCCATTCAATGGCCCCCTTGTATTTTGTCAGTTCATCTTTCACGGCGGCGAATTGCGCTTCCTGACTGGCCAATGCATGCGTGGCCTGATACGCGTCCAGTCTTGCAATCACATCATCAATGCGACCTCCAAGCGCCGTGACATCAGCTACCGTTTTGGCGGCGTCCACGGTGTCTGTGGATTTGAATACCAAAATACGAAACAGATTGCCGTTAATGTTACGCACTTCACCAGAGATGCCCGTCAGTTCGACGGCGCCCGGCAAGTTGACGTCTGTCATCTGATGGGTCAACTCAAGCTGCCCATTCAATGTGGAGCGGGAAAACAGCGCAATGGTCAATATGATCGCCATGGCTACGCCGGCCGGCAGCCCAATCTTGACGTAAAAAGGCCAGTTAGAAATGGAAAAATGTCCCCGGGTCATGACTGTATTCCTCAACTAGATAATGGCTCGCCCGCCATATCCCGGACATTACCCCCCCAAATATTACAAATTAGTAATTTTTTCCCAGTCCTGTGAAATTTATAGATGTTTTTAAGTATATACATGCTTGTATGCGGCGCAAAAAGAAACCCCGGCGAGCATGCTCGCCGGGGTT
>JAUSQH010000608.1 GCA_030652895.1 Alphaproteobacteria bacterium | reverse complement strand
TGATCGAAACCATCAACAAGTTGGTGCGCACGTCGCGCCAGATGCTGCATGAAATCGGCCGCGAACCGACACCGGAGGAACTGGCGGAAAAACTTGCCATGCCGCTTGAAAAAGTCCGCAAGGTTCTGAAAATCGCCAAGGAGCCGGTCAGCCTGGAAACCCCGATTGGCGATGAGGAAGACAGCCATCTGGGCGATTTCATTGAGGACAAGAACGCGTTGCTGCCCATCGATGCCGCGATCCAGTCAAACCTGCGCGAGACCACGACGCGGGTGCTCGCCTCGCTCACACCGCGCGAAGAACGCGTATTGCGCATGCGCTTTGGCATCGGCATGAACACCGATCACACACTGGAAGAAGTCGGCCAACAATTCTCGGTCACCCGCGAACGCATCCGCCAGATTGAAGCAAAGGCGCTGCGCAAACTCAAACATCCGAGCCGGTCAAGGAAACTTCGGAGCTTCCTGGATAATTAGAGCACGATGAGTTTACGTTGAACTACCCGAACCACAGTGTCACCCGCACTTGTTGCGGGGGCCAGAGTAACAAACTCTGGCCTTTCTGCATGTGACTCACTGGCCGCGCCGGGGCCTTCTGGCGGAGGCTGGTGGACCCCGGAATAAATCCGGGGTGATGGACCGAGGTTTTGGCATGGGCGAGCCTGAAATTATCGGGCTCTAGCGGCGGGGGTGAAACCTGCTGCGCGTTGTCATATTCATGTTTATGCGATTACGCCACGCGCATTTTTTCCAGGAAGTCACTTACTTCACCTCGCAGTTGTTCGCTTTGCCGGGAGAGTTCTCCGGCAGCGTTCAGCACCTGACTGGCTGCGGCGCCGGTCTCTGTCACCACCTGGGTGACATTCGAGATGCCGTTTGACACTTCCTGCGTCCCTTTTGCGGCCTCCTGCACATTGCGCGCAATTTCCTGGGTCGCTGATCCCTGTTCTTCCACCGCAGATGCCACCGACCCATTTATTTCGCTGATCTTTGCGATGGTGTCGGTAATTATCTGGATCGCGCTGACGGACAAATGCGTCGCGGATTGCATTTCAGTAATTTTGGCGCTGATGTCTTCGGTCGCCTTGGCGGTTTGCGTCGCCAGATTTTTTACTTCCGACGCCACCACGGCAAAGCC
>JAUSQH010000598.1 GCA_030652895.1 Alphaproteobacteria bacterium | reverse complement strand
CGAACGGATGGCCGATGGAAATCGCGCCGCCATTGACGTTCAGCTTTTCACCCGGAATGCCGAGCTTGTCCTTGCAATACAGCGCCTGGCTGGCGAAGGCTTCGTTCAGTTCCCACAGATCAATGTCTTCGATCTTGAGGCCGGTGCGTTCCAGCAATTTGGGAATCGCAAACACCGGACCAATGCCCATTTCCTCGGGCGAGCAGCCGCCAACGGCAAAACCGCGGAAACGGCCCATGGGTTGCAAGCCGCGGCGTTCGGCCTCCTTGGCTTCCATCAGCACGCAGGCTGATGCGCCGTCGGAAAGCTGGCTGGCGTTGCCCGCTGTGATGAAATTGCCCGCGCCGCGCACCGGCTGCAATGCCGCCAGGCCTTCGGCCTTGGTTTCGGGGCGGTTGCAATCGTCGCGGTCAACCACGGTTTCTTTCATGGTGACTTCGCCGCTTTCCTTGTCCTTGACCGCCATCATGACCTTCATGGGCACGATTTCGTCCGCGAACTTGCCGCCCTGTTGGGCTGCGGCGGTGCGCTTCTGGCTTTCGAGCGAAAATGCATCCTGATATTCGCGTGACACATTATAGCGCTGCGCCACAATATCGGCGGTTTCGATCATCGGCATCCACAGGGCCGGCCATTCCTTTGCAAGCTTGGGATCCTTGGGGTCCTGCTTGACCTGCCCGCTCATGGAGATGGTTTCAACCCCGCCGCCGATGGCGATATTGGCCCCGTCGACAATGATATGTTGCGCCGCCATGGCGATGGATTGCAGACCCGACGAACAATACCGGTTGATGGTGACGGCAGACACCGAAACCGGGCACCCGGCCCACAGTGCGGAGCTGCGCGCGACATTCGAGGTCGATCCGCCATCCGGGGCGACGCAGCCCATATAGACGTCGTCCACTTCGCCTGGCTCGATCTTGGCGCGCTCAATGGCGTGTTTAACGACATGACCGCCCAAGGCGCCGGAATGGGTGGCGTTGAATCCGCCCCGGAAGCTCTTGGCCAGACCGGTGCGCGCGGTGGATACGATTACGGCTTCACGCATTGTTTTCTCCCTGCATCGTTGGTTTCTCTTGACTAGCTATACTATCAGCATAGAGGGTTTCATGCCACCTGGCACGTAAAATTCCGAAATAGCGGGTAGTTAAACATGAAGGAAACATACGCCACATTGTCGCTTGAACAGCCCGGACCGGGCCTTTTGTGCGTCACCCTGAACCGCCCGGATTTTCGCAATGCGCTGAATACCCAGATGGGCCGCGATTTGCGCGATCTGTTTCAGGATGGTCTGAACCGCGATCCGGGCGATGTGCGCTGCGTGGTGTTGACCGGCGCAGGCGAAAAGGCGTTTTGCGCCGGCGGCGATCTGAAAGAACGCGACGGTATGAGCGACGAAGCCTGGCGCGCCCAGCATGTAATTTTTGAAGAAGCGCTGTATGGCGTTATGGACTGCCCGCTGCCGGTGATCGCTGCAGTCAATGGTGCGGCGTTCGGCGGCGGCTGTGAAATTGCGCTGGCCTGTGATTTCGCCTACGCGGCATCGGGGGCGCGATTTGCGCTAACCGAAGTGACACTGGGCATTCTTCCTGGCTGTGGCGGCACCCAGAACCTGCCCCGCGTCGCGGGCGGCCCACGCGCCAGGGAAATTTTGATGACCGGACGGCCGTTTTTAGCGCAGGAAGCGCTTGAATGGGGCATCGTCAATCGGGTGTGTGAACCGGCGCGTTTACTGGAGGAAGCCCTGGAAACCGCACGCGCGATTTGCGCCAATGCGCCGCTGTCGATCAGACATGTCAAACAGGCGGTGAATGGCGGCTTGCAGACCGATCTCAAATCCGGATTAAGGCTGGAGCTTGCCGCCTATGACGCCGTGTATGTGTCACAGGACCGCCGTGAAGGGGTGCGCGCCTTCAACGAAAAGCGGAAGGCGGAATTCAGGGGGATATAGGAAATCCTGTGAAGTCAGGCAGCCATCAGCGGATTCAGATTAATTACGCCAAGCAGCGTTACATCGCCGCCATTCGCCAGATCGACATGCAGGGAACTATTTCCGAAACCCGTGGTTGTGCCGGCAAACTGACTTTCTTCAACAAACAGCACATTGTTCGTGAATGAAAAAATATTGAGTGGCAGGTCATTACTGTCAAACACCACGACGGTTAACGCCGTGTTCCCCGTCCAATAGTTCTTCAGCGCTTCGGGTAAACTCGCCGGGGCGGTGAGAGTGTTGTTCGCAGAATAAACGAAATCCGTAATCATGTTAAGCCGCGCCAGCGTTACTGGATCACCACCAGCAAACACAATATCAGACGCATTCAGCGCAGTACGGCCCGAACCGGTGCCGGAAATTTCACGGCTTTCATTGTTCAGCACTGTTATAGGACTGGCGGCAACAGATTTTTCGCCAACATCGCGTGACGAATCGCTGGTCAGTCTGACAAAAAATATTTCAATCGCTTCTTTGCTGATTTCGGTGAAGCTGATGCGATGTTGATCCACGCTATTCCGGACCGCGACTGCGTCGGGCGGCGTCACTTCCTTTTGCTCCGCGACCGCAGCGGCGTAGTGTGCGGATTGTGCTGTGGGCGCATCCGCGCTTATGTCGGCGAGCAATAATTTCTCGTGGATAATACCGGTCCCGGCGTCTGCGGACACAAGCTTGTCGGCCGGCTCCTTATGCGTGATGATGACAAAATTTTGAACGTCAGTAGCGGCCACATCCGATTTGTCGGCATCTCCCGCCTTTTCCAGCGCGCCAGACACAGCAACATCGCGCGCCGCCGCTTTAGTTGTACCGCTCTCTTTACTTTCTGCAACCCGCTCCTGGGCGCCTGTTTGCTCCTGCGCCTTGTTCTCCGCGACCTGTATCGCGCCAATTACGCCGGCGGCGTTTTTTGTGGCTGCCTCACCGGCGCCAGAAGACCGCGACGTCCCCCCTGCGATATCTGTTTCATCCTGGAGTGGTGATCCCTGGATCGCCGATATAGCAAACGCCACCACAGACGCCAGCGACAGATTACCAAGCCCGAAGCCCGGCGCAGCAAGCTGTGCATGCTCACCCGGTGCGTTCCTGGTTTCCATTGGCCCCGTGAAACCACGCAGCACAAGATTCAGCGCATCCATAAACGCGGTTTTCAGTGTATCCGAGAATGTGGTCTCGGATACAATGTCAGCAACGCCATCCGTTACGTCATCAGAAGCTGCAATCTGCTGACCTTCCCAGCTTTTCATCTGCGCTAGGGTCGTCGCGACCAGCGCTGTCAGAACAACAGAAGGATGCAGGAATAATTTTTGACCCGAACTGGGGGGGGGAAGGATCAGCGGTTGACGATTGACCAGCCGCTCCGCGACGCGGCGGAAATTGTCGCCCCGGACGACAGCGTCCGTCGCGGCGCTGACGGCGACAAACTGACCGTCAATACGCGAAAAATGGACAATCACATCACCAGTATCGGCGCGGCAAAAGACAAACCACGGCTCTCCCTCATCAGACAACCCCACGTCGGTGTCGATGGGTACGCCGGCGCGGCCGAGAATATCGACAACGCGGAAAAGTTCGGCCAATTCTTCATTGGTCCAGCCTTGAACCTTGCGCGGTTGCTGGAAAGCGAGAATCGCTGCCATGATATTTTATATGTCCATTTCCCCTAAGACATGTCCCTCATGTTCTGCAAAAACAGAACGTTAGCGGATGCAGGCTAGCAGCGAATCGGAGATTCGGCTAGCGCAATATTCGGCCCCTGTCTATCCTTGAGCGAACAACAGACGATAGGTTTCCGGGTCATAATATTTCATTAATTCCTTCACAAACACGGTTGTATCGACATTGAGCGCTTGCGCCCAACGCTCGTACCGGTCCGGGGGAATCCGGCCGCGGCCGGATT
>JAUSQH010000597.1 GCA_030652895.1 Alphaproteobacteria bacterium | reverse complement strand
TATCCGGCCGCTGGTCGACTGGCTGGATTACAACGGTTACACCATGGTCACAAAGCCGACCAAGGAATTTACCGACGCCTTTGGCCGCAAAAAGATCAAGGGCAATATGGATATTGAACTGGCCATTGATGTCATGGAGATGGCCGAGCATCTTGACCATGTGATCATTTTTTCGGGCGACGGGGATTTCCGCCGCCTGGTGGAAGCCATCCAGCGCAAGGGTCTGCGCGTAACAGTGGTTTCCACGGTGAAGTCAAATCCGCCCATGATCGCCGATGAATTGCGCCGTCAATGCGACAGATTTATCGAACTTATGGACATCGCATCCACTATTTCACGTGACGCCACCTCCCGGCCTACGCGGCGGCACGATGATTTTCGTGATCATCAACCCACACTGGGGGGTACGCGCCGCCTTGACCCATCGCCTGCCCTGGCAGGTGAAGCGGGCGGGGATGATTTCGAAGACGATATTGAAGATGATGACGACTATGATGATGACGACAGCGACGGTTATGATGACGACGACGAAAGTGATGACGACGCTAGCTGACTTTTAGGCATGCATACAGATCCGGCGGCCGATTGTACGCTTTGCCCCCGCCTGGCGGCAATGCGTCGGACCAATCAGCAGGCCCAGCCGGACTGGTTCAATCGCCCGGTTCCGTCTTTTGGGGACCCACAAGCGCGATTGCTTGTGGTTGGCCTTGCTCCGGGATTACAGGGCGCGAACCGGACCGGGCGTCCTTTCACGGGCGATTATGCCGGTGATCTTCTCTACGCCACGCTTGCGGCGCATGGCTTTAGCCAGGGGAACTATGCAGCCAGTGCGCAGGATGGCCTGGTACTTAAAGACTGCCTGATTACCAATTCTGTGCGTTGCGTTCCGCCGCAGAACAAGCCTGAAACCTCAGAAATTAGCACCTGCCGCAAATATTTGGCGGCGACGATTGCATCAATGTCCGAGTTGAAAATCATACTGGCTCTGGGCAAGATCGCGCACGACAGCACCGCATCACTGTTCGGCCTTCGCCCATCAAAAGCCAAATTTGCACATGGCGCCCGCCATGAATTGCCAGACGGCCAGGTGCTGATCGACAGCTATCACTGCTCACGCTACAATACCAACACACGCCGCCTGACGCCGGAAATGTTCGAGAGTGTTTTCCGCGACATCCAGGATCATCTGAATAGTCAGATTTAGATCTCCAGATTAATAGCTGACCTTGACGCAAAGGCGCGCGCCTAGCGGCGGGCGGCGGCGATTAACTCCAAATTAAGGCTAATATGATCGGTTGTCCCATAACGGACCGGCGATTTCGCACCGCGCCATTCTTTCTGGACCCTGATTATCTCATGCTAAAGATTTTGACTATTGTCGGCACACGGCCCGAAATTATTCGGCTTTCCAGGATTATACCCGTATTTGACCGGCATTTTTCTCACATATTAATTCATACGGGGCAAAATTATGATCCCAATTTAAAAGACATTTTCTTTCGGGATTTGGGTTTAAGAGAGCCAGATCATTATTTTCAATTTGATACCACAACGATTGGAAAATTGCTTTCCGGAATGTTCCTCGAAATAGAAAAACTATTGCTCAGTGAAAAACCCGATGCCGTGTTGATACTTGGCGACACCAACAGTTCGTTGTCCTGTATTGTCGCAAAAAAGCTCGGTATACCAATCTATCACATGGAAGCAGGTAATCGTTGTTTTGACCATGAGAGCCCGGAAGAGATTAACAGGAAAATTGTTGATCACACCTGCGATTTCAACCTTGCCTATACTGAGGCCGCGCGCCGCAATCTTTTGCGCGAAGGCCTGCATCCCAGACGCATTTACGTCACCGGCTCACCAATTTATGAAGTCATTCAGCACTATCATAATAATATTCTCGAGAATGACATCCTGACAAAACTGGGATTACGCGACCGCGAATACTTTGCCGCCAGTATTCATCGCCAGGAGACGGTCGACAGCCCGGACCGCATCAGGGATATATTTTCTGCCTTCGTTCAGATTCACCAAAAACACAGATTGCCGGTTGTCCTCTCCACTCATCCGCGCACAAAACAAAAAATTAGTCAGTTTGGGATCGCAATTCCCGGCGGCGTCCGCTGCGTAAGCCCATTGGGGTATTTCGATTGGTGCCGGTTGCAAATGTCGGCCGCCTGTGTGGTCTCTGACAGTGGTACAATTAGTGAAGAAGCCGCCATTCTTGACTTCCCCGCCGTAACGCCACGCAACGCCATGGAACGCCCCGAAGCGATGGATTGCGGTAATGTCGTCCTATGCGGCGTTACGCCCGAAGAAATCCTGTCATCAGTCTCCCTGATGATGGCGCATTCCACCATTACTGCACGCAAGATACCAAATGAGTACGAGATTCCTGACGTAGCTCACCGGGTCGCGGCGCTGATTACCGGCACCTGCCAACTATCCCGGAACTGGACATATTGAGACCATAAAAGGAGCCAAAATGCCTCGTGAAGATTGGGAAAAAAATACTCTGGAAAATATATTTACACCCGTTGGGCTATGGCCTGACGGCCATATCAGTACCGTGCTGGATGTCGGGTGCGGCCTTTCGCTGAAGTCGCAATATATTCAGGCCGATATCCGGGTAGGGCTCGACGTATACCGGCCCTATCTGGAGAAAATTGACGCCAAGGTTCCCTATGTCTGCATCAATGCCGATGCAAATCAGATCGACAGTCTGTTCCTGCACAAGTCATTTGACATCGTGACTCTGCTCGACATCATTGAGCATCTCGAAAAGCCCGATGCCCTGGAACTGATCGACAAGGCGGGAAAGCTGGCCAAACGCGCCGTGGTAATCGAGACGCCGCTCGGATTTCTACCTCAGAACATGGACATTCTTGGGCTGGGTGGTGACCATTTTCAAACCCATAGATGCGGATTTGAGGCCGCGGAGCTGGAAGCCATGGGTTACGAAATTGTCATACGAACCTACGAATTAAGCAAAGTCAAACGTCACACCAGCGAAACTTCGCCTGCCTGCATACAGATGATCGACGCCATAAAACGTTACGACAGGGGATGATCAGCAATCATGGATGCAAAATCCCCTTCCCGCCCAATTAGCACGGACCTTTCAGACAAGACGATACTCGTCACCGGAGGAACCGGAAGTTTTGGCGGTGTTGTTGTGCGGCGCATGCTCGCGCGCAATTGCCGCGCGGTGCGCATCCTTAGCCGGGACGAGGCGAAACAATATGCCATGCGCGAAGCGCTGGATGACCCGCGTCTATCGTTTTATCTGGGCGATGTCCGGGATCGCTCCAGCGTCGATCTTGCCATACGCGACGTCGATCTTGTATTCCACGCAGCGGCGCTGAAACAGGTTCCAAATTGCGAGTCATTTCCTGACCAGGCCGTGCTGACAAACGTCCTCGGCAGCCAGAATGTGCTCCGTTCCGCCGTTGAGCACAATGTTGAAAAAGTAGTTTGTCTGAGTACGGATAAAGCGGTTCACCCCGTCAACGTCATGGGGATGACCAAAGCCCTGATGGAAAAAAATGTTCAGGCCCTGTCAAAAAGCATCTGGTCTGATCACAAGACGATATTGTGCGCCGTTCGCTATGGTAATGTACTTTATTCCCGTGGATCTGTTGTTCCATTGTTTATCGATCAGATTAAACGCGGCATACCCGTCAGCCTGACCGTTCCGGAAATGACCCGCTTTCTGCTGCGTCTCGACGACGCGGTCAGCCTTGTTGAAACCGCGCTCCTGTCGGGAACGCCCGGCGATATATTTATTAAGAAATCACCCGCCTGCACGATCGCTGATCTGGCGGAGGCGGTGCGCATACTGTTCAAGAGCAAGCTTCCTGTACGCATTGTAGGCGCGCGCCCTGGCGAGAAACTGCACGAAACGCTTGCCACGGCTGAGGAAATCCAAAAAGCTCATGATATGGGCGATGCGCTGCGCATACCGATGAACCCGACCGACCTGATTGACCCAAACCCGGAACTTTCCAAGGCCTATACGCTGTCGGACTACACGTCTCAAAACACCCGGCAGCTATCCCTGAACGAAGTCGTCGTGCTTCTTGAAAGTTTGCCGGAGTTGCAAAGCGCTTTGGTTACGGCATGAAGAAACTGCTGCTGACCGGTTGTGACGGGATGTTGGGAACCGCGCTGGATTACGCACTATCCCAACGCCACGATGTCTGTACGCTCGACCGGCGTCAATTCGACATCACCCTTGCTAACTGGGACAGGCTTTCGGTCGAAGGCTTTGACTATGTCATCAATGCCGCAGGGCTGATTAATCGCCGCGAGGAAGACGCCAGTCACTTTTATATCGTCAACTCGGTTTTTCCGCATGTGCTTGCCGCGCAGTGCGCGCGCAGCGATGCGAGGCTCATTCACTTTTCCACTGATTGTGTTTTTGATGGCGTGCAAGCGCCGTTTTATGAAGATTCGCCGCGCCGCGCGCCAGACCTGTACGGCACAAGCAAGGCGCTTGGCGAACCATCCCTGGCGCTGGTCATCCGGACGTCGATCATTGGACCGGAATCCAGGAATTTTTACAACCTGCTCTGCTGGGCTTTAGCGCAACAGCATATAAACGGGTTTACCAATCACGTGTGGAACGGCGTGACCACTCTGGAACTTGCCCGTTTGGTAAATCACATCATAGAAGAGTCGCTCTTCGTCGAAGGTGTCCGGCATATTTATTCCGGTGACATCTCGAAGTACGAACTGCTTAAAATGATATGCGATATTTTCGGGCATCAGCCTCATATCGCCGCAGCGTCCGCACCAGAGCCGCGCGACACTACGCTGCGCACAAGATTTCCAGATTTTTATAACTTGCTAGGCATACGTTCCATGGAACATCAGCTAACGGACTTGTTGCCTATAGCAGGTCCGGATGGACATTGGATTAAGCACAGGAGCGCCGCGCCATGAGCAGTTCAAATCCACGCGTATCGATCGTGATCCCAAGCTATAACCACCTGCACTATCTTCCCAGGGCTGTTAACACTGCACTGGATCAAACCTTTGATGATATCGAAGTCATTGTCGTGAACGACGGGTCTACTGACGGCACCCAACAGTGGCTGGACGCCTTT
Source organism: Alphaproteobacteria bacterium (assembly GCA_030652895.1). Lineage (GTDB taxonomy): Bacteria > Pseudomonadota > Alphaproteobacteria > UBA11222 > UBA11222 > UBA11222. Next base: position 719 of record JAUSQH010000597.1, on the reverse strand, counting down.
CGCCACCCGAAACTGCGGGTCATTCATCAGGAAAATGGCGGGCCGGCCGAAGCGATCAATACGGGAATGCGGGCGGCTGCGGGGGAATATGTCACCTGGATGTCAGCGGACAATTATTGCGCCAGCTACTTTGTTGAGGCTTTCGCCGCCGCGCTGGATAGCGATCCGGCCAACGCTTTCGCCTATTCGCCCTATTACATAATTGACGCCAATGAGGAAATCCACTCGATTTATTTCGCCAGTGTTATCGCTCTGCGCGAGCTTGTCACCCGCACTGGCCATCATCGCGGCAATGCCAGTTTTATGTACCGCAAATCCATTCATGATGATGTTGGCATGTACGAGGGATGGACCTGCGATCAAGCCATGTGGGTAAAGATCCTCGAGCGGCACCAGTCCGTATTCCTCGTTGAACCCGTCTATTATTACCGCATTCATGACACAATGGCGACGCAAACCAAGCAAAGCGAAATCGAGGAGGAACGCCCCAAGATACTGCAGGATTTTTTGCAGCGTAATAACGGTCGTATCAGTGAGCAGCTTCTCGTCCGCCTTTATCCCGGATTGAACAAATCGCCTGAGCTGATGCCGTTAGCGCTCAGCGATTTTTCAAGCCGTTTATACAATAACGGCTTGAAGACCGAATCTCTTACCTATCTGAAAGTCACGCTTTCGATGTATGGGATTGATGATCTATTGCGGCCATTATTAAACTTCAT
>JAUSQH010000594.1 GCA_030652895.1 Alphaproteobacteria bacterium | reverse complement strand
CGCGCCGCCCTGGGCGGCGATGATCAGCTTTTGCGCGCGCTGGTTAACGAATTTGAACGGCACGGATTCAAGGTTGTCGGCGCCCATGAGGTGCTGGCGGATATATGCGCCCCGCAAGGCGTGCTTGGGACGGTGCAGCCGGGGTCGGATGATCAGGCGGATATTGCGCGCGCCCTGGAGGTGGCGCGTCAGATAGGCGCGATGGATATTGGCCAGGCGGTCGTAGTCTGCGGTGGTGTCGTTCTGGCGGTCGAGGCCGCCGAAGGCACGGACGCCATGCTGACACGCTGCGCCCAATTACCGTTGGGGTTGCGCGCGCGCCCGGAAACGAATGGCGGCAAGCGGCGTGGCGTGCTGTTGAAACTGCCCAAACCCGGGCAGGAACGGCGTATCGATTTACCGGCTATCGGAATGACGACATTGCGCCTTGCGGCGGCGGCGGGCCTTGCCGGAATAGTGTTTGAGGCGGGTGGGGCGTTGCTGGTGGAGGTTCCCGCCATGATCCGGGAGGCCGATGCGCGCGGCATGTTCTTGCTGGGCCTGAATGGGGCCGGGGAAAACAGCTGATGGCGTCTGGGCCGCTGCGGCTGATGCTGATTGCGGGCGAGCCGTCCGGCGATGCGCTGGGCGCGGAATTGTTGCGCGCGCTCGCACAGATCGCGGGGCGCCGTATCGAGGCGTTCGGGGTTGGCGGCGGGGCCATGGCTTTGGCGGGCCATCAAAGCCTGTTCGACATGACTGAACTCTCGGTGATGGGCGTCGCTGAAGTGCTGCCAAGGCTGCCGCAATTGCAATTGCGCATCGCGCAGACGGTGGGGCAGGCGTTGCAGGCCCGCCCGGATATGCTGATCACCATCGATAGCCCCGATTTTTGTTTTCGTGTGGCGCGGCAGGTGCGCAAATATGCGCCGGAAATTCCCATTGTGCATTATGTCGCGCCGCAAATATGGGCCTGGCGGCGTGGCCGGGCGCGCAAGATTGCCCGTTATGTGGATCTCGTGCTGGCGTTACTGCCTTTCGAGCCGCCGCTCTTTACCGCTGCGGGTTTGCCCTGCCGCTTCGCCGGACACCCTGTGGTTACGCGCACCCCGACCGCGCAAGCGGGCCAGGACTTTCGCGCCCGCCACGCTATTCCTGCTGATGCGCCCCTGCTTGGTGTGCTGCCTGGTAGCCGGGGAGGAGAGATTTCGCGTCTGCTGACGCCGTTCACGGGTGCAATTCACCGCCTGTCGCAAACTTTACCGGAGATGCAGATATTTTGCGCAACCCTGCCACATGTTGCAGCGCAGGTGCGGGACGCTGCATCAAGATGGCCGGGGCGGGTAATCCTCACTGAAGACAATGAGCAGAAGCTGGCGGGTTTTGCCGCATGTGATGCGGCGCTGGCGGCCTCTGGCACGGTTTCGCTTGAACTGGCGGCCTGCGGCGTGCCCCACATTGTGGCCTATCGGGTCAGTTCGCTGACGGCGATGGTCGCGCGCAGGGTGCTGCAGATTTCCCACGTCAATCTGGTCAATCTGATCCTGAACGAAAGTCTGATCCCGGAACTGCTGCAGCAAGACTGTACCGCCGAAAATCTGGCGCTCGAGCTTGGCCTGCTGTTACAGCCGCCCCGCCCTTCGCCTGACGCCGAGAGGCAGCGTGAGGGAATGCGCCGGGCGCTAGAGAAACTTGGCGCGGGTCAGACCCCGCCCAGCCTGCGCGCCGCACAATTCGTGCTGGATCTGCTTGCAAGCCGCGAGGTTGCGGCGGAGTAGGGCAGTTTTGGCTTTCATGGGAGTGCGCGCGCAACCCCAGTTCAGCACACGGCGGACTAATTACTTGCAATGGTAAAATCTATCTTGGCCGCGCCGAGAATAGGTCCGCCGTTATCTGCTTCCAGCAGCACGGCGATGCCGGAATATCCCGCTCTGCGAATATCGCGCAGCGGCAGGTTCAGGCCCATTGCTTCGCCCTGCCATACGCCAACCGGCGCCATGGACCGGACCACATTGTAATAGCTAAGCTGCTTGCCACTATTTTCGCCTTCATCAATCGTCACAACGGCGCGCGCATCATACTGGATCAGCCGGATGGTGGCGGATTGCGTGCCGGCCGGCAATGTGCCTGCTGCGATGTTGATCGCAATTGTCCTTGGGCCGGGCAAAAGACTAATCGCTATGGCGGGCGGGCGGGCGCCAGCCTGAAAGGCGATCACTTCGTCAATAACGTCGGTCTGCGAACCAACTTCGCGGTGAACCCCATCAATAATAATTTGTGGCGTGTAAATATCGGCGCTGGATGCCGCGACAGCATATGCGCGCTGGCGGGCGTCATGTTCCGGTTTGGCTAACGTGTCCTTCCAGCCCAGATAGTCCCAATAGGTTACCGGAAATGTCAGGGCGATTACATCATCGCGGTCACTGAGCTGTTGCAAATAGGTGTCCGCGGTGACACAGGAGCTGCATCCCTGGCTGGTGTAAAGTTCAACCACGGTTGGACGGTCATCCGCCGCATGGGCCGGGGGGGGCAGGTGCAGACAGAAGATCAACGCCAGCCCGGCGCACCATAACGCCCGCGCACCCATGTTGACATATGCGAGGCGGACGCCGGCAGCATTACATCCGGTTGATAATCTCATGTTCGATACTGAGCCAAAGGGGCGATTTCGCCAGATCAATGAATTTTTTTTCGTCTTCCAGAAGTGCGCGGCCCGCTTTGCGCGCTTGCGGATCGTCACTGGCCATATCCTCGATTTTTTCCCACCATAGCTCGGCGATACCATCATAGCCATCCGGCGCGCCACGCGGGCCGCGAAGCGGCAGGCTCAATTCGTCCGCAAGCGCATGCACCTGCACATAGCGTTTTATTTTCAGCGCGTCCTGAAATGATTTCACCAGCGGGGCATGATGATTGCGCCAGTAATCCTGAAATTCGGCGCGGCTAAGGTGCGGCTGGCGCGTCAGGCAAAAGGTAAGTTTGATCATCGCTTGCTCCTATTCCCTGATTTCCGCCCACACCGGCACATGGTCGGAGGGTCTTTCCCAGCCGCGCACATGTTTGTCGATGGCGCAGGCCGCCAGTCTGTCGGCGGCCTGGGGCGACAATAGCAGATAATCGATGCGAATGCCGTGATCCTTGGTCCACGCCCCCGCCTGATAGTCCCAGAATGTATAGCGATGCGGTTCGGTGTGGCAGGCACGGTAGGCGTCTGTCAGGCCAAGGTTCAGGATTGATCGCATCGCGTTGATCGATTCAGGGCGGAACAGGGCGTCCCCCTCCCACGCGCGCGGGTCATACAGATCGTCTTCAGAAAGAATAACGTTCAGATCACCGCCGAGAACGAACGCCTCCTCGTCGGGCAACAGATTTTTTGCATGCTGGTGCAGGCGGCGCAGCCATTGCAGCTTGTAATCGAACTTGGGCGTGTCGGCAGGATTGCCATTGGGCGCATAGATAGACGCCACCCGCACCGGGCGGCCCGGCGTACTGATCACCGCTTCGAGATAGCGCGCCTGTTCATCCGCGGCGTCGCCCGCAAGGCCGGAGCACACATCCTCCAGGGGATATTTCGACAGGATCGCCACGCCGTTATAGGTCTTCTGTCCATGGCGCGCGATATTATAACCAAGCGCTTCGATCTCCAGCGCGGGAAAGCTGTCGTCGGTGCATTTGGTTTCCTGCAAAAGCACGACATCGGGCTTCGCCTCGCGCAGATAATCCAGCACCACCGGCAGCCGCGCCTTCAGTGAATTGACGTTCCATGTGATTATTTTCATGCGGGTATATAACGCCGTACCTGGATCGCGGGCTTTTGTTTTCGGAGCAGGGCCACATCATAAGACGCCTGCATGCGCACCAGAGTATCCATTGATACCCCGAAGGCTTTTTCAATACGCAACGCCATTTCCGGCGAAAGTGACGCCCGTTCGTTAAGTAAGGCGGAAAGCGCGGGGCGCGTCACGCCAAGCACAAGTGCGGCAGCCGTCACCGTCAATCCAAGCGGCTCAATAATTTCGGTTTTAACAAACCCGCCAGGATGAGACGGGCAGTGCATGCGAATTCCCTGCTTGGTTGTCATGGTTCACCTTTCTAGTGATAGTCCTCATAGTCGAGATCGACAATCTCAATACTGGTTTGTTCGATGCGAAACGTGAGACGCCAATTCTTGGTCACAAAAAGGCTCCATGTTCCTTTGCGGTCGCCGGTGAGCTGATGCGTTTTCCAGCTTGGCACGGTGCGCAATTCCGTTTCTGACTCCATATCCTGAAGGAAGGAAACGATTTTCCTGAGCTTGGGCGCGACTGCGGCGGGAATGCCCGCAGCGTCATCCTGCTCAATGAACCGGCGCAATCCTTTATGGATCACGTTTCTAATTTTCATGAGGAAAAGTATGTCATGGAGCGTTCCGTGTCAAGCCACGCAATACAATTTGTCTGTCAGCAGATTGCCCTAAAAGCGCCTATCACGGGCAGAATCAATCCGGTGAGAAACAAGATGATCGAAGCACCAGGTATATACCAGTAGGCCCATCGGAAAAGCCTGTGCTAAGAGGTGAACGCCCCTATGTTTAATGCACGTTGACGAATGGGGTAGCTGGCAGATGCAACGGCTACGCCAAAAGCAAATGCAATGATCCCCCAAAGCGTCCCAATTTGCAAAGAGGTAACATTGGGTTTGTCCCAGATGGCCTGCAAGAATGTCAGAAGCGCAACCGCGCCGGCACCATTGATGGTGATATAAGCCTTTTGCCCTTCAAGCAGAAATCTTTCCTTCGCTTCCCGCAGCAAGTCATCCATCTGACTTATAAATCTCTTTCATTTTGGAACGCCACTTTGCGAAACTGGGCTTCGCGATCCAGTTCTTCTATGCGAAAAAGAATCCCGGCTACAACTATTTTGCGGCGACAAGGCTATTTTTTGACATTGGCCGCGCAATTCGACAACGAAATTGAACGCGCGGTTTGGGTTATCTTTTGCAATGTAGTCGCTGATCTCTTCAATGTCGATTTCCGCCAGCCGGGTAACGACCAGCCGCGTCACTCGCTTCGGTTCTGGGCCACGGCACAATATTTGGTTTCCAGGCGATCAAACACCTGTTCCGCAGGAATACCCGGCCCGCTATCGATGCCCTTCTGGATTTCCATTCGCAGTGCTTCAATATCGTCATGGCGCTGCAACGCTTCGATTAGCAGCCGCTCCAGCGCTTGTGGCGTCAGCAACCCCGCATCCCGCGCCGCTTTTGCAGTATCTTCGGATAACTCAATCTGAATTGTCGTCATAATTAAGTCTCCCGCACGCACCCTACACCGCGAACGATGTCCCGCAGCCGCACGACGCGGTGGCGTTCGGGTTATGGATGCGGAACGCGGCGCCGATCAGATCGTCCACATAGTCGATTTCCGAGCCCTGCAGATATTCCAGCGAGATCGCGTCGATAATCACCGTCACCCCGTCACGGCTGAAGCTGAGATCGTCTTCGGTCTTGGTGTCGTCAAAGGCGAAGGCGTACTGAAACCCCGAACAGCCGCCGCCCGATACGGTGACCCGCAACATGGTCCCTTGTGGTTCGCCACTGATCAGCTTGGTGATCTGGCGCGCGCCGCTCTCGGAGATAGTCAGGCCCTGTAACGTCGGGCTATGCATTTCACTCATGGAAGTCTGCCGCCTCTAGGTGTAGTCTGTGCATTGGGTGTAGTCTGTGTATGACATCACATATTATATAGGCTGTTCTTGCGTTTATGCCAACCAACCCCCTATTTATGTTTTATGAACGTGGAATCTGACAATATTTTCCTGACGGCGGCGGGGACTTCCCCCTGGGCCTGCCTGCCCCAGGCCAGCCGCGGCCGCCTGATCGCCGAGCCGGAAAGCGCCACGCGCAGCGTGTTTCAGCGCGACCGCGACCGGATTGTTCATTGTGGGGCGTTTCGCCGCCTGAAACACAAAACCCAGGTTTTTGTGTATTATGAGGGTGATCATTACCGTACCCGGCTGACCCATTCTCTCGAAGTGGCTCAGATTGCCCGCTCGATCTGCCGGGTGCTGGGCCTGAACGAGGACCTGGCCGAGGCGCTGGCCCTGGCGCATGACCTTGGCCACCCGCCGTTCGGCCATGCAGGAGAGGCTGCGCTGGATGCATGTATGCAGCAATTTGGCGGCTTCGACCACAATGCCCAGGCGCTACGTATTGTTACCAGGCTGGAGCAGCGATACGCGGCCTTTGACGGGCTTAATCTGACATGGGAGACTTTGGAAGGGCTGGTCAAGCATAATGGGCCCCTCACAGGTTCTGGTATTGAACATACTTTACCGATGGCGATACGCGAATATGCTGAAATTCAGGATCTGGAACTACACTCATACCCCTCCGCTGAGGCGCAGGTAACCGCCCTGGCGGATGACATCGCGTATTGCGCCCATGACATTGACGATGGTCTGCGCGCGGGGCTGCTGGACTTTGATCAGATGCGCCAGGCTCCCTTCGCAGGGCCAATATTCGAAAACATGATTGAGCGCTATCCAGGCGTGGCGCGCGGCCGCCTTATCAATGAGGCCGTGCGCGAGCTGATTGGCGTCATGGTGGATGATCTGCTGGCCCAGACAAGGCAGCACGTCAGACGTGAACGGGTGTTTGACGCGGCGCATGTGCGTGAACTCGGGCGCCCGCTGGTGGCGTTTTCGGCGGAAATTGAGCAAAGCATTGTCGCGCTCAAAGCCTATTTGCAGACCCACATGTACCGTCACTATAAGGTCAACCGGGTGATGAGCCAGGCAAAACGGGTGCTGGTGGAGACGTTCACACGTTTTCTGGAGGAACCGGAATTGCTGCCCACAGAATGGCAGTTGCTGTGCGACAAGGCCGGCAGTAAAGCCACCGCGCGCATCGTCTGTGATTATGTTGCAGGCATGACAGACCGGTTTGCGTTGGAGGAACACGGGCGCCTGTTCGATCTGCAACTGAAGATTTAGACGCAGCAACTTTTTCTCACCGTTCACCCCACCCATAATCTGACCCCGCACGTGTCGAGTGGGTGGATGCACATGTGCCGTGCACTATGTTGAGACCTTGTTTTTAAGGACGGCCTTTTTCGGGCTCTTGCGCCGGGGCAGGTGCGTTTGATCCTGTTCCGGTACGCTCAAGGCTCCCGGCACTTCCTTCCGGAATCGTAACGGTTTGGCGCCGCGCGTAAAATAATCGTCTTGCGTACAAGATCGCACTGATGGCAGCGCATTCGTGCCCAAAAAGACCGGTGGTTAATCTCTGCGCAATGGCGGAGAGTTCGGGGTGGTGTCGGAACCCGAAGCCACGCGCGAGGATTAGTGTGGCGGCTGCGCGCAAACAAGAATGGCGGGCCACGCCCGACGATGATGAGCACTATGTCTACGCCATAGCCCTACGATAGCCTATTCGTTAGGGCGCGGCACATAGGCCAACGGGACGTGGAGAGAATTGATGAAGGACGAGGACAGAAGATTCATGGTCGACTGCGATAAATTGCCGGCACAATTTCCAACGCATCTTCATCCGGCCGAGTTTTGGGAGGCACTGGGTCGCGTGGTGGCAACCTTTGGATTTCTGGAGGAAATGCTAGGAAAGGCGATCTTCTCCTTTACCGCAACGCAACAGTATTCTGAGACGGAAATCCAAGCCGCCTACGGGAGGTGGCTGCCAACCTTGTATCGCGCGCTTTCCGATCCGCTGGGCGGCCTGATCGACAGCTATAAAAAAGCAGTGAGCGAAAATCAGAAAGCCACAATCAGCAACCCCGAAGAACTCATTGACCACCTGCGGAAAGCTTCCGTCATCCGCAACGTCCTGTGCCACGGATCATGGAACCGCCCCCCTGACGAACTGGGGCAATCGCTGCCGCTGTTTATCAACAGAAAGAATGAAATCTTTGAGACCTCAATTGATTTGGCGTATCTGAAGCAAGTGCAGCGGCACACGGCCGAGCTTGCTTGCGCTGTGATTAATACGGTTACACAAATGGGATATCGGTTTCCTGGATCAAACGGGCCGGGAAACCCGATCCTGTAATTGCAACGCGGGAGACAATGCTGCTGCTTGTCCGCCTTCGGCGGCGAAATTGCGTTCCAGCGTGCGAACGGCGGCATTTGGCGGGCCACGCCCGATGATGATGAGCACTATGTCTACGCTATCGCACTATTATAAGGGTATTTCACCATCGCGCGGATAGCTATGATTTTGCATAATGACGTTCGCCGGACATTGTGGAACAATGGATGGAAGTGATTAAGCGAATCCAGGGACATGACCGGAAAGAAACACAAGGTATGGGCGGTTGGCGCTGTGCGGCCAGCGAAGGCCACGGAGGCGGAAAAGCAGGAGATCATTGGCGCCTGCGAGGTCTTCATCTACGGCGTCTTGAAGCCGCGCTTTCTGCCGGAGATAAGACCGACCAATTGGAATTATGTGGTCGATATTCACGGTGTATGGGCGGCGGGACGCTATCGCTTCATCCAGCGTTATCGCTCCGGCATGGCCCACAACGCCGGCGAGGAGTTCGATGCGCCCTTCGCCCGGATTAACCGCATGGGACCGGACAATTTCGATATTTACTGGATGCGTCATACCGGGCAATGGTGGCGGCTCCATACCGGCGTGACGCTGGCTGAGGCGCTTCACATTCTCGAAACCGATGGTATTCTGCATCCTGTCTGATACGGCCACCGGCTTCCCGGGGAAGGCGCTATTGGTCACCGTGCAGGCATAGCGGGTGTAACCATGAGCGAGTTCCAGTATTACGAGTTCCAGGCGGTTGACCGTCCACTCGACGAAGCGGATCATCAGGCGCTCAGGGCGCTGTCGACGCGGGCGCGGATCACGGCCACGAGCTTCACGAATGTCTATGAGTGGGGCGATTTCAAAGGTGACCCGGCCACGCTTATGGAGCGCTGGTTTGACCTTCATCTCTATCTGGCGAACTGGCGCGCGCGCCGGCTTATGATCCGTCTGCCGAAGCGGCTGGCCGATCAGCAGCGGCTCAAGGCTTTCCTCTGCAAGACCGATTGCGCCGTGCTCCGGGCCTCGGGCGAAAACCTGATCCTCGACATTGCGCAAGATGAAGTCGAGCTTGACGGGGATTGGGACGACGGTTCGGGCTGGCTCGCGGCGCTGGCGCCGCTACGGGCCGATATGCTCGCGGGCGATCTGCGGCTCTGCTATCTTCTTTGGCTGACGGCGGTCGAGGCCAATACGGTCGAGGCGGATGATCCAGAACCTATGTCAGGGATCGGACCGGTGACAGGGGCGCTCGAAGCTTTCACGGCGTTCTTCGGGATCGATCCCTATCTCGTCCAGGCGGCGGCCGAACACTCCGTCGGCGTGAGCGCGGCATCACCGGACGCCGTGCTCAGAGCCATTGCGGCGATGGCCGGTCACGAGAAGACCGGAATGCTCATGCGGCTGTTCGGCGGCGATCCGCTTTTGGCGTCCGAATTTCGGGCGACCATCCGGGAACGCCTAGCCCCCGCGCCCAATGCCTCGCCGGTTGCCGCGCGCACCGCCGGCGAACTGCGGGCGCGGGCAAGATCAATCCGGCTTGCCCGTGAGCGCGCGCAAGCCGGGAAGGCCGCCGCGGAACTGCGCCGGCAAGAGGAGCAAGCGGAAAAAGCCCGCCGGGCGCGGCTTGACGCAATCGCGCGGCGGGGTGAAGGCGTCTGGGGTGAGATCGAGACCGAAATCGGCCGCCGCAACGCCGCTGGATATGACAGGGCGGCAAGTCTTCTGCATGAGCTGCGCATCATCGCCGGGGAACAGGGTGCGAGTGAGGATTTCGCCAGCCGGCTCTGCACGATCCGCGAACGGCATGCCCGGAAGGAGCGCTTCATCGAACGGCTGACGGCAATAAGATAGGGCGCGCCGCGCGGAGGTCAATGATGGCGAAGTCCCTATCATGGGCTTGAAAACGACTGACGGAATAGATCGCGACTGATATGAATGAACGTCTTTATTGGCACCTGTATCTTCAGGGACTTCATATAGTTTGCGAGCAATTCATTTCCTGAACCGCAGCAGCCGGAGGCCGTTGAACACGACGATCAGGCTGGCTCCCATATCAGCAAACACGGCCATCCACAGCGTCGCGAGACCAGTGAAATTGAGCGCCAGGAACACCGCTTTGATGCCTATGGAAAGCGTGATGTTCTGCTTCAAAACCCGGCTGGTCTTGCGGCTAAGGGCAATGAATAGCGGTATGCGGCGCAAGTCGTCCTGCATCAGCGCGACATCGGCGGTTTCAAGCGCCGTATCTGTGCCTGCCGCGCCCATCGCAAAGCCGATGGAGGATTTGGCCAGCGCGGGCGCATCATTGACGCCATCACCCACCATGCCCACCACATCGTAGCGCTGGCGCAGTTCTTGAATTACTTTCAGTTTATCCTCCGGCAGCATGTCGCCATGCACTTCCCCGATGCCCACTTCTGCGGCAATGGCGTTGGCGGTATTCTGATTATCGCCGGTCAGCAGAACGCAATGCACGTCAAGCGCCTGCAACGCCTTGACCGCCTGTACGCTGGTGTCGCGGATGGTGTCGGCCACTGCGAAGATGCACAGTGGTTTTTGCGTGTTTGATAGCACCACCACCGTCTTGCCCTGCTTTTCGAGTTTCTCCAGCACCGTTTCCACGGCCGGGCCGCAAATGCCGAGTTCCTCAATCATCCGGTGATTGCCGATATAATACAGCGCGCCCTCGATCACGCCTTTGACGCCGCGGCCGGTGAGGGATTCAAAATCGTCGACCTGCAGAAGCCGATGCTCTCCTTGCTGCTGCTTCCAGTGCGCCACAACCGCAGATGCAACTGGATGCCCGGAATGGAAATCCAGGCTTGCCGCCAATTGCAGGCATTTGTCCTCCGGCTGGTTATTCACCGGCGTAATGTCCGTCAGCTTCGGCTTGCCGTGGGTGAGCGTGCCGGTTTTATCGAGCGCCAGCGCTTTCAGCTTGCGGCCTTCTTCCAGATAGACGCCGCCTTTGATGAGAACGCCGCGCCGCGCCGCCGCCGCCAGGCCGCTAACAACGGTCACCGGCGTGGAGACCACCAGCGCGCACGGACAGGCGATGACCAGCGTCACCAGCGCCTTGTAGAACCAGGGCGCGAACGCTGCGCCAAACAACACCGGTGGCACGCTGGCGATCAATATGGCCAGCACCACAATGGCGGGCGTATAGTAGCGGGCGAATTGATCGACGAAGCGCTGTGTCGGCGCTCGCTCGCTTTGCGCCGCCTGCACTGCGCGGATAATACGCGCCAGCGTCGTATTGCCTTTATTGGCGGTGACGCGGAACTCTAATTTACCACGCTCATTGATGGTGCCCGCAAACACCGGGTCGCCTTGTTGCTTCTCGACCGGCATGCTTTCGCCGGTGATCGGCGCCTGATTGACGGTGGATTGCCCGCTGACGACGACGCCATCCAGCGCGATGCGCTCACCCGGCTTGACGGCCACAATCGCATCGATCACAACTTCGGCGGCGGGAATTTCCGTCCAGCCTGCATCGGTTTTGACCATCGCCACTTCCGGCGTCATTTCCATCAGGCTGCGGATGGCGTTGCGCGCACGGTCGAGCGAGTAGGCTTCGATCAGTTCCGCCAGCGCGAACAGGAACGTCACCACGGCGGCTTCCGGCCATTCGCCTATCAGCATGGCTCCGGCGATAGCGATCATCATCAGAAAGTTGATGTTGAGCGTAAAGGTTTTTAAGGCGACAACCCCTTTTTTGATCGTATCACCGCCGCCCAGCGCTATGGCCAGGACGGAAAGCGCAATCACTAGCGGCGATTGTTCATTACCCGTTGTCCAGCCAATAATTTCTGAAGTGATGGCCATTATGCCGGATAGTCCCACCAGCCACTTGGTGCGCGTGGAAACGGCGCTTGCAGGGGCGGCAGACGCACCACCCTCGCTACCCTGGCGCTCAGGTTCCATCTTGAGTTCCTGCAGGGCCGCAAAGACCGGCGCATCGTCTTCCAGCTTATGCGAGATGGTTAGTTCACGCTGCATCAGATTAAAGCGCAATTCCTCCACGCCTTGCATACCCTCCAGGCGATTGCGGATCAATTGTTCCTCGGCCGGACAGTCCATTTTCTGGACAATGTAAGTGCTTTTCCGAAGCCCCGTGGTGTTAGCGGTCATGGGTAATCCTCTATATTTTTTGCCCCGTCATTTCCTCGCAGATTTTTTCAATTCTCTGTGCGTGGTCTGCGCCGCCTCTCCTGCTTCTATGTATTTTTTCTGACACTTTTTCAGCGCATATACTTGCTAAAACCTCTGGAAATAGTTTTTTCTTCGCGCCTGCATCCGCGAGCGCGTCCATTTTGCGGCACAGCGCCTTCATGTCACTGACTTCCGGATCATAAGTGTGTTCAAGACGCCGCCTTATTCTTATATTTCCCTGCTTGTATGCAGGGGAGTGGTAAGTCGGCCACGCCGCTTCATTCAAACAGGCCAGCCGAAGCACTTCTTTTCTTTCTTGCGTGTTTACGCCTTGCAGTTTCTGATCCAGTGTTTTTGGCGGCTGCGATGCGCACGCGCTGAGCACCACCATGGCAACCGCTATCATCAGGGTGTTTTTCATGATTATTTCTCACAGGTGAAATTGAACATCACAAATCCTCATGCTCCGTCACTTCGCGACCCAGGTTGAAGCGGTTATAGAGTGCTGGCAGCACGAACAGCGTCATGGCGGTGGCGACCATCAGGCCGCCGATGACCACCACTGCCAGTGGCCTTTGAACTTCTGCGCCCGCGCCGGTGGAAATCGCCATCGGTACATAGCCCAGAGACGGAACCACCGTCGCCATGATCATGGCCCGCAGGCGATTGAGCGTACCTTCGCGGATCGCCTGTAGCTGCGGCAACCCTTCCTGAACCAGCTGGTTGATGCTGGTGATCATCACCAGCCCGTTCAAAACGGAGATGCCGGAGAGGGCGATAAATCCCACACCTGCTGAAATCGAAAATGGCATGCCAAGCGCCAGTAGGGTAAAAATGCCGCCCACCACCGCCAGCGGAATGCCGGTGAACACCAGCAGCGCCTGCTTGACCGAATTCAACGCGGCAAACAGCAGCAAGAAGATGAAGAAGAAGCAAGCAGGCACCACAATCATCAAGCGGCTGCTGGCTTCCTGGAGATTCTTGAACTGTCCGCCCCATTCAAGCCAGTAACCGGTTGGCAATTTCACGTCACTATCAATCGCCGCCTGTGCATCGGCCACGAACGAGCCGATATCACGCCCTCGCACGTTCGCTTGTATGACGACGCGCCGCTTGCCGTTTTCGCGGCTGATCTGATTGGGGCCTTCCACCATTTCGAGCGCCGCCACTTCGCGAAGCGGCAAATAGCGCGGACGGCTGTGTGGCGTGATGGCGCTTTCGCCCTCGTCCCCATCTTCCTCCGGCAGCAAAATTGGCAGGTTCTCAATGACCGAGAGATCTTGCCGCAAAGCATCCGGTAGACGCACCAAAATGTCGAAGCGGCGGTCACCCTGAAACACCAGGCCGGCCTCGCGCCCGCCAACGGCGATGGTAATCACATCCAGTACATCGCTGACATTCAGGCCGT
>JAUSQH010000591.1 GCA_030652895.1 Alphaproteobacteria bacterium | reverse complement strand
GACAAAAATATCCTGCTTGACCTTGACGCAGCAGGCGACGTTTGCGCGATGACGGTTGAGCATGCCTCCAAGCACGCTGGCATTCCCCAATTTTCATACGAACAGGTCGCGGCGTAAGTCGTCGAGTGACCTAAGCCACAGCTTTTATCAATTTATTATTTAGGGTCAGTTGGTCATTTAATCTTGCCCCCATAAATCTACACAAGGCGAGCAAGTGGATGCCGAAAATAATGCTCGTTCAGTATTTTCCGGATTGATGGCGATTGGGCCTTGGCAGCGTAGACTTTCATCCCCTCACCATCTTTCCAACCAACGGTGTAGTCATCCGGGACCGGGAGGCTATTGAGCCAACTGAGCACATCCGCACCGAGGGGGCCGTTTGTCCAAAGCTCAAAGGTCAACGGCTTATCTGAGTAACGTAAGTTATCCCTTAGAATCCTATGAAGCAGCGGTACTCGGTCATCGCGCCACTTCTGGACTTCCTCAAGGTTCACACGGCTGCCTGGAATTTTTGACTTGCACTCGATCACGAGAACGCCTCTGTTTTCGGGCCGATCCAGAAGTACATCGATTTCGGCAGATCGCTGTGTTTCATTTTCGGTCCACTTCCTGCCGGCCTGCATACAGCCACCCTCGACATCTTTGACTAGATTTCCCACCACCAGCTCGAACAACGCACCTCGGAGATTGTTGGCCGCGCCTTCGATCCGGGTCAGGCTGGTAAGGACCCTCTCGATATGCTCGGGGTCTACGGACACCTTTGCCCCCATATCAGTCAACAAGCCAATTAGGTCTCGCAGCGCTGTAGCAACATCTTCCCCAAACAAATGTGAGACCGTTGTCGCCAGAACTCCCTTCTGGCGCGCGAAATTAAACCCTGCGCTTGTAAACCCATCAGCCAAAAGGAACGGCATAATAGGCGCAACCTCTGACGGCCCCGATGCCATGTCATGCTTCCGCACGAATAATTTGACATCGTCCTCGTCAAGCGCGCCACGCAGATTAACATCGCAGACAATAAAGCCGGGTTTCAAGCCTGCGCCGACAGCCCTTACTAGCGGGCGCGCATAGGAAGGCGCACTCATGTCCCAGGTAATGCTTGAGACAACAGGCGGATTTTCGTCGCCCCGTATTCTCACCAGATCAAAACTGCCAAAACCAACGCGCCGACACCACTCCTTCATGCCATGGAGGATGACGTCCTCGGCGATCAGACGTGCCCTGACGGTAGCCAACGGATCTGCGCCATAGACGTGCGGTCGAAATTTTACCAATTTATCGCCAGTTGAATTATCCTCAATTTCCTCCAAAAGATTTATGGCCGAAAGACGCTCGAAGACCCTGTTTGGGGAAAGCTGACGCTTTCGTGAATTGGGGCATCCACAAACGCTGGCAAAGAACTTGCGGGGATAGAGCCCCCCGCGCGCCTTCATGCCAACCACTGCTCCCCAGTACGATGCACCATGGGAACGAAAGACACGCTCAATGGCAGCCCAATAGGCTTGATCGCCGAATTGATCCGGCAAATAGACAAATCGGGCATTCTGGGTAAAGCGGAGACCGGCAAGACGGGTCACTTCGCCGCGCGAGCGGGCAATCCTCTGGCGGGCGGCTGTGGCTGAAATTCCATCCTTTGCCATTTCGGCAATAAGTTCGGTGGTTAGTGCGGGTCCTATCCGCCGCAGTAATGAAACGATGCCGTTGTTCATATGCCTTCTATCGCGATGTCACACTGCTCTATTTATAACATCTTCACTATCAGCCAGTGTCCTTTTTTTGGTGTTTCACGTTGTAGTTATTATATTATTAAAATCATACACTTAATGAATAGAATTTTCGTTATTAATAACCCCGTGTCATACCGAGTGCGTAATAACCTGGATAAAACCAATTTTCCTAGGCTGCTATTTGAGTCTATATTTCATATTAATAAGCCCCTGGCAAAGGCGGCGGCGCGGGTTCTGATCTCGTTCCATGACAGGCGCATTTAACGGGCTTTCTCTTGATGGCGGGGTATGCCTAACCCGGTTCGCTGAATCCCGCAAGCGGGCGCATCAGCCTGCCCCATCTTTATGCCCATGCCGGTGGTGCAAATCCGGCCAGTGGGGGTGGGCGTGGGTGAGGGGTTCGTGCCGGTGTGCATGGGTGTGGGGCGCATCGGAGGGTTCGTTCCCGGAATGCGTATGCTGATGATGGGTGTCGTGGGTGTGGCGGTGGCTGTGCTCCAGTTCGTCATGCTCATGCATATGCACGTGATTTTCGGTCAGGCTGAGCCAGACGCCAACCGCCATCAATGCGCCCGCCACAAGCAGTTGCGCCGTCACGGGATCAGACAGCAGCGCAATGGCGGCGGCCGCGCCGATGAACGGCGCTGTCGCGAAATACGCGCCCGTGCGCGCGGTTCCAAGGCGTTGCAGGGACATGACGAACAGTACAAGGCTTACGCCGTATCCTAAAAAGCCGGTGAACAGAGTGCCAGCCAGAAGTGCGGGGCCGGGCAGGCTGGCGCCCCCGGCAAGGCCAATCGAGACATTGACGCCGCCTGCGATCAGTCCGCGCAGCATGGTGATCTGTACCGGATCGGCGGCCGAGATGTGGCGTGTCAGATTGTTGTCGACGCCCCAGGCGATACATGCGCACGCGATCAGGAGCGCGCCAGCGTCCGCCACAAAAAAACCTCCCTGCCACGATAGCGCCATGGCGCCCGCGATGATCAGGGCCGCGCCCAGTAACAGGCGGCCCCCCACATGCTCACGGAAAATCAGGGCGGCAACGGCCACGGTCGCGATGGCTTCAAGATTTAGCAGCAACGACCCGCTGGACGCGGTGGTCAGGTTCAGACCAAACATCAGCAATACCGGCGCGAAAACTCCGCCGGCGGCTATCGCTCCTGCAAGCCAGGGCAGATCGGTGCGGGTAAGGGGCGCCTCGCGCGGCGCGCGGCCGCCCAGACGCCGGAGCAGCGTGTGTATCCCCAGGCCCAGCCCGGCGCCAAGATACAGTAACCCGGCCAGCAGCCAGGCCTCTGTGCCGTCCAGCAGCAGCTTTGCGAATGGCGTGGCAAGCCCGAACAGCGCGGCTGAAAGTAGCGCCAGCAGTACCGGGCGTTGCATGAACGGCGTCATTCGTCTGTATCCTGATTGTTGGCAAACTGCCGCTGCGCCCACTCATACATGGCGATGTCATGCGCATATTTCGTCGCGTCGATATCGCTTTCACGCCCGCATGACGGACATTGAAACGCCGCCATATCCCGGATTTCCAGCAGGCCCATGGCGGTTTTGACGCCGCACTGCGGGCAGCGCACGTCTCCGGTGGAAAGCACAATCATTCGGGTTTGGCGCGGTCCCGGTTTACCGCATATTCCGTAAAGCCCAGCGGCACGCCAAGCTGTTCGCCAAAGCGTAGCGCAAGCACAAGGTCCTTGGCGACCAGTTTGGCCACGCTGCCCGCGCCATGGGTGCTTTGGGCAAACAGCGCCCGCATGGGTTTGATGCCGCGCAACGCCCAGCTGTCGCCGGTGCTGACCTTGGCGATTTCGATCATCTGGTCTTCATCAATGCCGGCGGCGCGGGCTAGTTCCAGGCCTTCCTCCACCACCTTCATGTTGATCAGCGACATCAGATTGTTGCACAGCTTGGCCGCCTGACCCATGCCGACGGCGCCCATGTGAAACACGTCTTCGCCGACAATCGAAAAAATTGGCCTGGCGCGTTCGACGTCTTTGGCGTCGCCGCCCACCATCAGGGTAAGTGTGCCTTCGATGGAGCGGGCTTCCGCGCCGCTGACCGCGGCGTCGATCACGCCAATGTTGCGCTCGGCACATACGGTGGCCATACGTTGACAGGTGACCGGACTGACGGTGCTGTGAATGATGATCAGGCCGCCTGCTTTCATACCGGCCAGCAGGCCGTCGCCCTGTCCCTGTCCGGAAATGACTTCTTCGATCTGACGGTCATTCATGACCACCAGTTCGACAATATCGCAGTTCTCTCCGACCTCTGCGGTGGAGCTTGCGGTTTTTGCGCCCAACGCTGCAAGATCGCGCATGGTGTCCGGATTGAGGTCATAGACAGTCAAATCCACGCCCGCGCGGGCCAGGTTCATGGCCATGGGCTTGCCCATATTGCCCAGGCCGATAAAGCCGACTTTCTCTTTCATGGTATGCTCCTCCCTCATCGCGACCGATTTCTTGCCTTGTCAGGCTGGCGGGGGTAACTATGCCCCATAGGGAAGATAAGGACAAAGCTTATGAAACTGGGTGTTATCGGCGGCAGTGGCGTGTATGATATTGACAGCTTGGAGAAGGCTGAATGGCGGCAGGTTAAAAGCCCGTGGGGGCAGACGTCGGACGCGTTGTTATTTGGTCAGTTGCAGGGCATTGAGGTTGTATTTCTACCGCGTCATGGGCGCGGGCATGTGCATTCACCCTCCAGCATCAATTACCGCGCCAACATCGATGCGCTGAAGCGGAGCGGCGTTACGGATATCATTTCGGTGTCTGCCTGTGGATCGTTTCGCGAGGCCCTGGCGCCGGGCACTTTCGTTATCGTCGATCAATTCATTGACCGCACCGTCGCGCGCGAAAAAAGCTTTTTTGGCGAAGGCATGGTCGCCCATGTATCGATGGCCAAACCGGTATGCGGGCGGCTGGGCGATATGCTTGAACAGGGCGCGGCGGCGGCCGGCATACCCTATGCGCGTGGCGGCACCTATCTGGCGATGGAGGGGCCGCAATTTTCGTCTCTGGCGGAATCAAACATGTACCGGTCGTGGGGGTGTGATGTGATTGGCATGACCAACATGCCAGAGGCGAAACTGGCCCGCGAGGCGGAAATCTGTTTCGCCACGGTCGCCATGGTCACAGACTATGATTGCTGGCATCCGCACCACGACCATGTGGATGTCGCCTCGGTAATTGCGGTATTGCAACGCAACGCCAGACACGCAGGCGATCTGGTAAAGCAGGTGGTTAGCCAGGTTGCAGACGGTGCGGAACATGGTGCGGCCTGTTCGCATGGCTGTGACCGGGTGCTCGACACCGCGCTGATAACCGCCCCAGAAGTGCGCGATGCAAAACTACTGGCAAAGCTGGACGCCGTCGCCGGGCGGGTATTGAAAGGACATTAGTGTGATTGAAAAATATATCCGGACCATACCGGATTATCCAAAACCCGGCATCCTGTTTCGCGACATCACGACGCTGCTGGGCGATCCTGTTGGGTTTCGCAAGGCCGTTGACGGGCTGGTGCAGTTTCATGCAGGCGTGCGCATCGACAAGGTGGCGGGCATCGAGGCGCGCGGTTTCATTCTGGGCGGCGCGGTGGCGCATCAATTGTCGTGCGGCTTTGTGCCGGTGCGCAAACCGGGCAAGCTGCCGTATAAAACCATCGGTCAGGAATATGCGCTGGAATATGGTACGGACCGCCTGGAAATTCATATCGACGCCGTGAAAGCAGGTGAGACGGTTCTGCTTGTCGATGACCTTATCGCGACCGGCGGCACCGCGGAAGCCGCAATCAAACTGATTGAACGGCAGGGGGCGACGGTTGTGGCCTGCAGCTTTGTTGTTGATTTGCCCGAACTGGGCGGCCGCAGGCGTCTGGAGGCGCTGGGCAAGGAAGTGCTGACACTGACAACATTTGAAGGCCATTAAACAGTAATGAAAATTGACGGCAAAGCTTGGCGGTCAATCTGGGTGCAACCGGACGGATGGTCGGTCGGCATTATCGACCAGACGAAACTGCCGCACGCATTCATTACCGCGCGCCTTGCCAGCGCTTCAGAGGCCTCCCATGCCATCAAAAGCATGATGGTCCGCGGGGCGCCGCTGATCGGCGCCACGGCGGCCTACGGTCTATGCTTTGCGTTGCGTGAGGATGCTTCTGACAATGCGCTGAACAGGGCCTATGCGTTTCTGCTGGCGGCGCGTCCCACAGCCATAAATCTGCGTTGGGCGCTGGATGAAATGCGCAACCTGCTGTTGCCGCTGCCGCCTGCGCAGCGGGTTGAAGCCGGCTATGCGACGGCGGCGAAAATCTGTGATGATGACGTGGCTATTTGTGAAAATATCGGAGTGCACGGGCTGCGGCTTATCGAAGATGCCGCGCGCGATAACCCGGAGCGTGAGGTGAATATTCTTACCCATTGCAACGCGGGCTGGCTGGCGACGGTGGATTGGGGCACGGCGCTCGCGCCCATTTATATGGCGCATGATGCAGGCGTCAACGTGCATGTGTGGGTGGATGAAACGAGGCCGCGCAATCAGGGCGCGGCGCTAACCGCATGGGAACTGGGCAAGCACGGCGTGCCGCACACCATTATCGCGGACAATGCAGGCGGTCATCTGATGCAGCATGCCCGTGTGGATATGTGCATTGTCGGCACCGACCGCACCACCGCGCGTGGTGACGTATGCAACAAGATAGGCACCTATCTGAAGGCGCTTGCCGCACACGACAATGGCGTGCCGTTTTATGTGGCGCTGCCGTCCACCACCATAGACTGGACCATTGAAGATGGCATTGCGTCTATCCCGATTGAGGAGCGCGCACCGGAAGAAATGACACGTATCACCGGGCGCACTGCAAATGGTGATCTGTGTGACGTAGACATTGCCGCACCGGGAAGCCCGGCGGGAAACTATGCCTTTGACGTGACCCCGGCGCGGCTGGTCAGTGGACTGATTACAGAGCGCGGCGTGTGCGCCGCTTCTTCCACGGCAATGTTGGAACTGTTTCCGGAACGCGGAAAATGAGTGACCTGGCGTTGCGCAGGGAAATCATCGCCGCCGCCAATGCGATGAGCCAGAGCGGCCTTAGCCCGGGAAAGTCCGGCAATGTATCGGCGCGCGATGATGCGGGGCGGGTTCTGATCACACCTACGGGTGTTCCCTATGCAGATCTTCAGCCGCCGCACATTGTTGCCATTGATACGGAAGGCAGGGCGCCTGCCGGTTCGCTGTTGCCATCCAGCGAATGGCATTTTCATGTGGCGATCTATACTGCGCGTCCGGAAGTTGGCGCCATTGTACACACCCATTCATTGCATGCGACGGCGCTGGCCTGCGCGCATCGCGAAATTCCGGCATTCCACTACATGGTTGCCGTGGCGGGCGGTGACAGTATCCGCTGCGCGCCGTACGCAACCTTCGGCACGGACGCGCTGGCGGAATTTGCCGTGGCGGCGCTGGCCGGACGCCAGGCCTGTCTGCTTGCCAATCACGGGCAGATTGCGCTGGGGGCTACGCCTGCAAAAGCGCTGGCCATGGCGCATGAGGTGGAAACTCTGGCGGGCCAATATGTTGCCGCCCTGCAAGTCGGCCCGGCGGTGCTGCTGGACGCGGAAGAGATGCGCCGTGTGCTGGAAAAGTTTAAAACCTACGGACAACAGGTTAAGTCATGACGACCGCCTTGATCACACATTTGGCGTGCCTGGAACATATGATGCCTTCCGGCCATCCGGAATCGCCGGACCGGTTGCGGCGTGTGCTGGCTGCATTGGAGGGGCCTGAATTTGCTGATCTGCTGCGCGAACAGGCGCCTCAGGCGACAATGGCGCAATTGGCGCTGGCCCATTCTGAGGGGTTTGCCGAGGCCTTGCTCGCACGTTTGCCTGAACAGGGTTTTGCCTTTATCGATGGGGATACACCTGTTTCGCCAGGCAGCGGTGAAGCCGCATTGCGTGCGGCGGGTGCGGTTGTACGCGCGGTTGATATGGTGATGCAGGGGGTGGCCCGCAATGCGTTTTGCGCCGTTCGTCCGCCGGGGCATCACGCGGAAAGCAACCGGGCCATGGGCTTTTGCCTGTTCAACAATGTGGCGGTCGGCGCATTATGGGCGAGACATACATGGAAATGCGCGCGTATTGCGGTTGTTGATTTCGATGTGCACCATGGCAATGGTACGCAGGAAATTTTTCAGCGCGATGCGGATCTGTTTTACGCCTCAACCCATCAGGCGCCGTTTTACCCTGGCACAGGGGCCGTGAACGATACTGGTGTTGCGGGAAATGTGGTCAACGTGCCGCTTCAGGCAGGGGCGGGAAGTGACGCCTTCAAGGCCGCCATGACCAAACAGGTTCTAAATGCACTGGACGCGTTTCGCCCTGATCTGATTCTTATTTCTGCGGGATTTGATGCGCACATGCAGGACCCGCTGGCGAATCTGTGGCTGGAAGAAGAAGATTTTGCGTGGGCCACGCGAGAAATAATGGCCATCGCCGTCAAGCATTGCGCGGGCAGGGTGGTTTCCGCACTGGAAGGCGGCTATGATCTGACGGCATTGGCGCAAAGCGTTCAGGCGCATGTAAGGGCCTTGATGGGCGAATAGGAAGGCGGTGACAGGCAAATGTCTGAAAAGAAAAAAACAGCGTCTCTGGAGCCAGTGACTGGTTTGAGTTTCGAGGCGGCGTTGCGTGAACTTGAAGCCATCGTGGCGCGGCTCGAAAGCGGGCAGGTGGATCTTGAGGAATCCATCAGCATTTATGAACGCGGCAGCGAGTTGAAAGCCCATTGTGATGCCAAGCTGAAAGATGCGCAGGCCAAAGTGGAAAAGATTGTCGTGTCCGGAGATGGCGCGGTTTCGACGGCGCCCGAGGATGGGGCCGGATAATTTATCTTTGAACGGATTGATCTGATGAGCCATTTTTCTGGCGCTATGGCGCAGTCGGCGCGTATCGTAGAAGAGGCGCTCGAAATATTACTGCCCAAATCACAAAATTCGGAAACGCGCCTGTTTGAGGCCATGCGTTACGCAACCCTTGGCGGCGGAAAGCGCCTGCGGTCCTTTCTGGTGCTGAACAGCGCCGGGATTTTTGACGTTGGTGAAACCTGCGCCGCGCGCGTGGCGGCGGCCGTGGAGTGCGTACATAGTTATTCACTGGCGCATGACGATCTGCCCTGCATGGATGACGATGATTTACGGCGCGGCAAGCCCTCTACGCATCGCCAGTTCGGCGAAGCCACGGCGGTGTTGGTGGGCGATGCCCTGCTGTCCGTCGCATTTGAAATTCTGTCTGACGCCGCCACCCACGAAGATCCCAATGTCCGTTGTGAACTGGTGCGCGCGCTTGCGCTGGCGTCCGGCCCCCATGGCATGGTGGGGGGGCAAATGCTGGATCTGGAATCGGAAAACAAGACGCTGCCCGTTGGGGCGGTTACCCGGCTGCAGCAACTTAAAACCGGGGCGCTGATCGCTTATGCCTGTGAAGCAGGGGCGATTTTGGGTAAGGCTTCCGCGCCGCACCGGCAGGCGCTGCACGCCTATGCCCATGATTTTGGTCTGGCCTTCCAGATAACGGATGACCTTCTGGATATTGAGGGTAATCCTGAAACATTGGGAAAATCAGCGGGCAAGGACCAGGCGGCGGGTAAATCGACGATGGTTTCCCTGCTGGGGGTGGAGCGCGCCCGGGTGCAGGCGAAAATCCTGGCGGATCAAGCTGTTAAGCATCTTGATTTATTTGATGAAAAGGCCGATCTTCTGCGCGCGGCGGCGCTTTTTGCAATTGACCGGCGCGCCTGATAGTTTGAGAAATGAATAAAACCGTGAGTAAGACACCGCTGCTTGATCTGGTGCGCGTACCAGCGGACCTGAAACAATTTTCACATGCGCAACTTTGTCAGTTGGCGGATGAATTGCGTGCGGAAACCATTGACGCCGTGTCGGTTACCGGCGGGCATCTGGGTGCCGGGCTCGGCGTGGTGGAGCTTACGCTGGCCCTGCATTATGTGTTTGAAGCGCCCAAAGACAAAATATTATGGGATGTTGGGCACCAGACCTATCCCCATAAAATTCTGACCGGGCGGCGCGACCGGATTCGGACCTTGCGGCAGGGCGGCGGGCTGTCCGGATTTACCAAGCGTGCGGAGAGCGAATATGACGCGTTTGGCGCGGCGCATTCCTCCACTTCCATTTCGGCGGCCCTGGGCATGGCGGTGGCGCGGGATCTGCGTGGCGACGACAATCATGTGGTGGCGGTTATCGGCGATGGCGCAATGAGCGCGGGCATGGCCTACGAAGCCATGAATAATGCCGGATCACGGCACAGCCGGTTGATCGTCATTCTGAATGACAATGATATGTCGATCGCCCCGCCCGTAGGGGCGATGAGCGCGTATCTTGCAAAACGCCTGTCCGGGCGGAAATATCTGACCCTGCGTCAGACGGCAAAGGAAATTGCGCACAAGATTTCGGAGCGGCTGGAACGCACGGCGCGCAAGGCCGAGGAATTTACGCGCGGCATGGCGACGGGCGGCACGCTGTTTGAGGAATTGGGATTTTACTATGTAGGGCCGATCGACGGGCACAATCTCGATCATCTGATTCCGGTTTTGGAGAATGTGCGCAATGCTGAACAGGGCCCCATCCTGGTGCATGTGGTAACCCAAAAGGGCAAGGGCTATCCGCCTGCCGAGGCCGCGGAAGATAAATATCACGGCGTGAACAAATTTGATGTGGTGACCGGTGCGCAAAAAAAATCCGCGCCCAATGCACCACAATATACCAAGGTGTTCGCGCAGAGCCTGATCGCGGAGGCGCAGAAAGACGACAAGATCGTCGCCATCACCGCCGCAATGCCATCGGGCACCGGGCTTGATCTGTTTGCCAGGGCGTTTCCAGATCGTTGTTTTGATGTTGGCATTGCCGAGCAGCATGGGGTGACATTTGCCGCCGGGCTGGCCTGTGAAGGCTTCAAACCGTTTGCTGCGATTTATTCCACTTTCCTGCAGCGGGCCTATGATCAGGTCGTGCATGATGTGGCGATACAGTGTTTGCCCGTGCGTTTCGCCATTGATCGTGCGGGGCTGGTGGGCGCCGATGGCCCAACCCATGCGGGATCATTTGATGTTGGCTATCTGTGCAACCTGCCGAATTTTGTGGTGATGGCGGCGGCCGACGAAGCAGAGCTCACGCATATGGTGGCCACAGCCGCCGGTATTGATGACAGGCCCAGCGCGTTTCGCTTTCCGCGCGGCGAAGGCACGGGCGCCGCGCTGCCCGATGCGGGGGTGCCGCTTGAGATTGGTAAGGGCCGTATCATCCGCGAAGGAAGCAGGGTTGCGGTTCTCAATTTTGGTGCGCGCCTGGCCGAAGTGAGCGAGGCGGCGCGTGTCCTGGATACCCACGGGCATCATATAACCATCGCCGATGCGCGTTTTGCCAAACCGTTAGATACCGCGCTGGTTTCCCGACTGGCGCGCGAGCATGAGATTCTCCTTACCATTGAGGAGGGCGCGATCGGCGGATTTGCGGCGCAGGTTCTGCATTTTCTTGCCACGGCCGGCCTGCTCGACAAGGGCTTGATCGTGCGCCCGCTATGTCTGCCGGACCGCTTTCAGGACCAAAATACACCTGAAAAAATGTATGCAGAGGCCGGCCTGGACGCGGCGCATATTGTAACAAATATTCTTTCCCTGGTGGGAGCCAGTCTTCCCCGCGCGGAAATATTGCGGGCATAGTGACGCAACTTCCCGAAGAAATAATTGACGCCGAAGTCATCGGCCTTGGCCATTCCGGTGACGGGGTGGTGGAGACTGACGGTGGCAAGCGCTACGTGCCTTATGCCGCCCCCGGCGACCGGATTCAGATAATATTGCAGGCGGGGGAAAAAGATCGCGCCGCAATCGTGCAGATTCTGAAACCTGGCGAGGCGCGCGTCACGCCGCCATGCCCGCATTTTGGAGACTGTGGTGGATG
Source organism: Alphaproteobacteria bacterium (assembly GCA_030652895.1). Lineage (GTDB taxonomy): Bacteria > Pseudomonadota > Alphaproteobacteria > UBA11222 > UBA11222 > UBA11222. Next base: position 1,227 of record JAUSQH010000591.1, on the reverse strand, counting down.
CGCGTTGCAGCATCTTTCCGATCCGTTCGTTGCCGGCTGGAAGCGGCTGCAAATCATGGATGCCCTGTCCAGCCGCGGGTTAAACGATATCGACGTGCGGCCAACGCTGACCATGCCGCGCGCCTCACGCCGCCGCGCCGCCTTTACGGCGGAACACGGCGCCAACGGAATCCAGCTAGGTTTCAATGCCCGGATGAGCAACCGCATGGTTCCGGTTACGGATTGTTGCGTACTGGACCCGCACATTGTGCAGGCCTTGCCAGGTTTGGCAGAGATGTTGGCGCCGTTGCTGCGGCATGGTCAAACGGGGCGGTTGACGGTCACCTGGACCCGAACCGGGCTGGACGTGGATGTGCAAATCGGTTCGGCAGACAAGGGCGAACCGAATTTGCGCCTGCGCTCATTGCTGGCGACATCGGCGGACAGGATAGATCTGGCGCGGCTCAGCTGGAACGGCGTGGCGTTACTGGAACGCCGTAAACCGGAAATTCTCATGGGCAGTGTGACGGTATGTCCACCGCCCGGCGGATTCCTGCAAGCGAGCGCAGACGGGGAGCAGGCGTTGACCGCGCTTGTGCTGGAGGCGTTGGGCAAAAAAATCCTGAGCACAAAGGGTGTGCGCGTCCTTGATCTGTTTGCGGGATGTGGAACTTTTACGTTTCCTGTCGCACCCCATGCGCGGGTTCACGCGGTTGAAGGCGACAAGGCGATGGCGGCGGCCATACGCCAGGCGGCAAATCAGGTTCAGGGCCTTAAACAGATTGAGGTAAGCCACCGGGATTTGCAGCGCGGACCGTTGTCCATCGAAGAATTAACGCCCTATGCGGCGGTGATATTTGATCCGCCAAAGGCCGGCGCGCGCGCCCAGGCCACGCAGCTTGCGGCCAGTACTGTGCGTAAGGTAATTGCGGTATCCTGCGCACCCGCCACCTTCGCGCGTGACGCCAGAGCGTTGGCAGACGGAGGTTTTTCGCTGCGCTGGGTTGCACCGGTTGACCAGTTTCGCTGGTCCGCCGAGGTTGAACTGGTGGCGCTGTTTGAGCGTCCCTAAACCCTTCGCTCCACCATCATTTTCTTGATTTCTGCGATGGCCTTGGCGGGGTTCAGGTTCTTGGGGCAGGCTTGCGCACAATTCAAAATGGTGATGCAGCGATACAGGCGGAACGGATCTTCCAGATCATCGAGGCGTTCGCCGGTGGCTTCGTCGCGGCTGTCGATCAGCCAGCG
>JAUSQH010000587.1 GCA_030652895.1 Alphaproteobacteria bacterium | reverse complement strand
TATCCGGCTGGCACCTGCGTTTGGTTCATAGGTGCGACACCAATAGCGCTCCGCCCGACATCCCCAGCAGCCCGCAGAGTGGTCCCGGTTCCCATGAAAGGATCGAGCACTATGCCGGGACGGAAGGGACCATTGCAGCCGCAATCAGTCCAACCCACTGTCTCGCGTTTGGCAAACGTAAATTCGCGAAAGTAACCACCGAGAGCTTCCTTCGCCTCTGCGGCAAGAATCTTGACCGCGGCCGAATTCCGACCAGTACCGGTTTGGACGAACATCGCCTTCCCAGCGTCCGAGATGCCGGTTGCCTGGACAGCGGCGATATGGGCCTTAGTCAGGCCTTTCTCTTTCGCCAACTCCATCGCACGCTTGGCTTGCGGACGCGAAGGGTCTAGCTGCGTCGTCCGCCTGACCACGCGGCGCCGCGGCTTACCACAGCACGTGCAGACCTGTTCCGGGCATGCGAGCGTCAGAATTCGGTCCACTAATTCCGTTGGGTACGGCGCAAGGTGGTTGCTTGTGTCGCGCCGCAGACCGATCTGCCAGACGTCGCTCGGGCCGGTGCCGTTACCATATTTTTCGGCATAGCCAAACTGATCGTAGTAGTAGTCGCGCCGGCGCATCGTGAAGTGCAGAATGTATTCGTGGCGGCTTTTCAAGCGGTCTTTGGCCGGATCAGGCATGCCTGCGTCCTTGACCCAGATTATCCTGTTACGGACAATCCATCCGGCATCCTGAGCGGCGATCTCCAGACGCCCGGGCGTATTGGCTAGACAGCCCTTATGATACGTGTCGCCGATATTAACGAATACCGAACCCCACGCTGGCAAAATCGTTTTCCAATTTTCCATGCATCCGAGCAAGCTATCCACAAAAGCATTTGCGGTGGGTTCCTGACCGATCTGGTCTTTGACCCCATAGTCTCGCTTCATCCAATACGGCGGTGACGTGATGACCATATCCGCATCGCCGGCTTTGAGCGGAACGTTTCGGGCATCACCAAAGAGCTTCTTGATGAAAGGCTGCTCGATCTGTCGCTCTGCGGTGCGCTTCCGGGCGCCCTTAGCTGCCTTGCGCTCGTTGCATTCGGCAGGTGGTGTAACCCGAATATTCATTAAGCTCTCCCCTTGTGCTCAATATGTCACCAACGGGCAAGATGAAGGAGACTAGTTGCGAGCCGTTAATCACCGTGATCACCGCAGATTCCGGTCGAATTTAGCCGATTCACATCGACTCGTCGAGGCAAACCGTCCATCTAAATTCGCAGATGATCGCAGTCAGCTATCAGATCGGCCGCCAGAAATACGGTTCTCTCTTCTGCAATGCCCCAAAATTATCATGTTATAAGAACAAAACAAGAACATTTATTTCTGGAAAAATTCGCCGGCCCGGCGAACTTGTTTCGATAAGCCAAACGCACCCAGACGACCGAGAGCTGCTCCGGCTTCGCGGCGCCGCCGCGGGTGCTAGCGAAGAGCAGGCGGGCCACTATACGGCCGTTTTCTGCCAGTATGGTGGCCTGAACGTGTCAAAAACGGCGGCGGGGGGCGGCGCGGCGGGCGGATGGTGGAGTTTGCGATCATGACGGGCAGGCGCGGCGGCACGGCGGAGACGGGATGCGGGTGAGGCGCGGCACGGGCACGCGGCTGTCGCCGATTTCGTTCGGGGCTCGGAAAAGCCCGGCGGGGTTTTTCGCTTGCTGTCGCCTGTTGCCCCTCGCCCCCGCCCCAAACGGGCTTCGCCCGTTTGACCCTCCCCGAGGGGGGGGGGGGAAGAGAGGTGTGTTCGACTTGCGCGCGCGTTGTTCGGATCGTGGCGACGACGGGCAACATGACGCGCGCCATTTGCCGATTTCGTTCGGGGCTCGAAAAGGTCCACTGGACCTTTTCGCTTGCTGTCGCATGACGCCCCTCGCCCCCGCCCCAAACGATCTGCGATCGTTTGACTGCCCGGCCCTGCGCTTGCGCTCCGGGCGTTCGCGGCTCGAAAAAGTCCACCGGACTTTTTCGTTCACTAGCGTGAACCGCCTCTCACCCCTCAAGGGGAGGGTGGGAAGGATGTGTGCGGCTGCGTTGATGGCGCTGAGTGGTTGGCGAAGGAACGGGCTCGAGGCCCCCGCCCCAAACGGGCTTCGCCCGTTTGACTGCCCGGCCCTGCGCTTGCGCTCCGGGCGTTCGCGGCTCGAAAAAGTCCACCGGACTTTTTCGTTCACT
>JAUSQH010000584.1 GCA_030652895.1 Alphaproteobacteria bacterium | reverse complement strand
CCGCCGACGGCCGCTCGCTGCTGATGGGCGGCACCACCGGCGGCCTGTGGGCCAGCGACGACGGCGGTGACCACTGGCAGACAGTGTCGCTGACGCTGCCGCCGATCTACGCCGTGCGCTTCGGCTGAAGCGCGTCCCACTCCGGTCCTGGCGGCGCGCTCAGCAGCAGCCGGCGGCCGTCGTCAGGGTGGGGCAGTTCCAGTGCCTCGGCATGCAGCCACAGCCGCTGAAGGCCCAGCCAGGCAGCCACCGCGCGGTTGTGTGGCCCTTTGCCATGGGTGGCGTCGCCCACCAGCGGGTGAGCGATGTGTTTGAAGTGGCGGCGGATCTGGTGCCGGCGACCGGTTTGCGGTAGCGCCTGCACCAGCGCGTAGCGTGAACTGGGGTGGCGGCCGTCGACGCTGAAGGGCCATTCGAGGCAGGCCAGCCGTGTCCATGCTGTCGTGGCCGGGCGTGTTGGCTGGCCGGCTGAAGGGCGCTCGGGGTCACGCGCCAGCGCATGGTCGATCACGCCTTGCGCGGCCGGCCAGCCGCGCACCAGCGCCAGGTAGCGCTTGCCCACCTGGCCGGCTTCGAAGGCCGCGCCCAGGCTGCGTGCGGCGTCGCTGTCGGCGGCGAAGACCAGCACGCCCGAAGTGCCCTTGTCGAGCCGGTGCACTGGCGCCCAGCTGCGGCCGGTCTGCGCACGCAGGCGGTCGAGCGCGTTGTCGTCTTCGTGGGCGTCGAGCGCGGTGCGGTGCACCAGCAGCCCGGCCGGTTTGTCGACGACGGCGATGCGCGCGTCCAGATGCAGCAGCCGCAGCGGCGCAGCGGCCAAGCCCGGAACTGTGGCATTCAGCACACGCCAGGGCCCCCGCGAGTAAGGGGTTTCATCTGTTCGAGGGACTGGGCAGCGCGGCGCATGCCGAAGAATGCCATGCATGCGCGTGCTGCCGTGATGTCGCGGTCGGTGTCGCTGCCCGGGAGAGACCACCATGCCCCAGACTTTCAACGTTGGATCGCGCTCGCTGTTCGTCACCGTCACGGCCTGGGTCTTCATGGCGCTGGCGCTGCTGGCCGCGGCGTCAGCCCTGGTGCAGAACG
>JAUSQH010000582.1 GCA_030652895.1 Alphaproteobacteria bacterium | reverse complement strand
ATGCTCTACGCCGGCGGCACCACCGGCATGCCAAAGGGCGTCATGTACCGCCAGGGCGATCATTGTTTCGGCCTCATGATGGGCTACGATTTTCGTGGCCTGCCCCGCCCCACCAGCAACGAGGAAATGATTGCCACCATCCAAAAGCTGGAGGCGGCGAACGCCCTGCCCGTCAGCATCCCGGCCTGTCCGCTGATGCATGGTACTGGCATCTGGGTGGGCGCGTTTGCCCCTCTGATGATCGGCGGCTGCGTCGTCACCATTCCCAACATTAATTTCGATCCGGATTTTCTGTGGCAGCAGGTCGCGCAGCATAAGGTTACCGACCTGATCATTGTCGGTGACGCCTTCGCCAAACCACTGTCGAATGCGCTGGATGCCGCCACCGCCGCGGGCAAGCCCTATGATATATCTGCTCTCAACATGGTGATTTCGTCTGGCGTCATGTGGACGGCGGAAGTGAAGCAGCAGATGCTGAAACACAAGGACATTTTGCTGATCGACGCCATGGGCTCCACCGAAGGTTCGATGGGGCGCTCGATCACGAACCGCGCGACACTAAGCGCCACCGCCAAATTCCAGATGGGCGAGGCCACCAAAGTGTTCAATGACAAGGATGAAGAGGTAAAACCCGGCTCCGGCGAAAGCGGCATGATCGCAGCGGGTGGCATGGTGCCCGTCGGCTATTTCAAAGACCCGGAAAAATCCGCAAAAACCTTCCGCACCATTAAAGGTGTGCGCTACAGCTTCCCCGGCGATTTCGCCACCGTCGAAGCCGATGGCTCGATCAAATTGCAGGGCCGTGGTTCCGCCTGCATCAATAGCGGCGGCGAAAAAATCTTTCCCGAAGAAGTCGAGGAAGCGGTCAAACGCCATCCGTCTGTATATGACTGTCTGGTGGTGGGCGTAAAAGACGACCGTTTCGGCGAAAAGGTAACCGCTGTGGCCAGCGCGCGTCCCGGCGAGACGTTTGACGAACACGCCGTGATCGAAGAAGCGCGCAAGCACATCGCAGGTTATAAACTGCCCAAGCATGTACTCATGGTGCCAGAAGTCAAACGCGCCCCCAACGGCAAAGCCGACTATAAATGGGCCAAAGCCGCCGCCGCAGAAGCGTTGGGGCTGGTGGGATAGATATGTGCCCCATTGAGCCTTTGATAACGCCTAGCTTTTAGTGTCAATTTTGATGTATAAGGGTCCGTGATCGGCCCCTATGCCGTGTTTAGGTTTGTTGTAATTACGCTCCAGAAACAGGGTTTTTATCATGCGCTGGCTTATGCGCTCCAAAATTCACAATGCGACTGTGACAGAGGCAAATCTGGCCTATGTCGGCAGCATCACCATTGACGAAGACCTGCTGGACCTTGTGGGCCTGTGGGCGGGTGAACGTGTTCTGGTGGTCAGCAACACCTGCGGCGCGCGCCTGGAAACCTATATCATCGCGGGCGAACGCGGGTCGGGGGCCATGTGCATGAACGGCGCGGCTGCACATCTGATCGGACAGGGCGAACAGATCATTATCATGGGCTTCGAACTATGCGCCCAGCCCATCGCCCCCAAAGTCATTCTCGTGGACAGCCACAACCGCTTCGTCCGGTTTCTGGCTGAAGAGCCCGCCACCACCGTTGCGGCGAATTGACAGGTTACACCAAAGCCAATTGCTGACCGGTATTACTCAGCATGATGTCAGCGTAGTCGCACTTTCCCTCCCCACGCTGGAAGACGCTGTTGGCGATCAGCCAGACGCCAACAATGCGTTCCGGCGCGACCCCGCCAATCGCCTGGGCGTAGTCGGATTTAATATTGCGATCTTCCGTCAGCCATTTTCCCAGATCGCCCGCGCTGGAACGCAACACCCAGTGCGTCTCACGCTCATCCCACCAGGGAAGCGGGCACTGAAAAATTGTACCGGTTGGCAACTCTGAGCTCCACATATAAGTGAGGTCCAGCCCGTTATCGAACTCGACGGCAATCGAAAGATAATCATGTGTTGGCTGGATATCTTCGCGGATGGATGATGGTAGAACCGTAGCCCGCCATTTCCAGGAAAACCGCGTCGCATCGGCAAGCGCGAAATCAACCGGAATTTGCAATATGCCCACATCGGCCGCAGTGTGACAGCAAATATGGCCATACTCCGCGTCTGCCGTGTAAATTTCGCCCTCGCCAAGCCGCCACAAATACTGCCAGCCCTGCGGGTGGCGCACCGGATATCGCCACTGAATCAGTGCGTCTCCCGCCAGACCACTTTTGTCAACATGCAGTAGCGCTTTTAAGCCGCGCTCTGCTCCGTCACGCCATTTCACAACGACAACTCGCATTCTCCCGCCGGCGCCGTGCAGGATTTTAGAGGGATCGAAATCACCGGATTCATTCGCCCAATCCCCGGGCGGCTGCAACGCAAGATATAGCGCCCCTGCTTCATCAGCGCGAAAGCTGGGACTTGCGGTGGGGAATTTATGCATGGCGCCGTTTCGTCCAATCCGGTACCAGAGCGCGACCTTCGGCCCCATTCTTACGTCGGCCAGGCGGGATAAAGTGATGTCCCCGCCTGCAAACAGCGTCACCTCGTCGCCTTCATCGACATGAAAGCCGGTATCATGCCAGTCCTGCATTCCCGGCGTCAGATCAACTGTAATATAGGCCGCAATCCCCGCCACTGCGTGACGGTCGGCAATCTTCCTGGCCAACAGATCAATTTGCGCCAGCCCGGGGCCAGGTTTGCCCCGCCCCGATTTGAGGCGTTCAATCAGGGCCCGGCCCAAAGTCATCAAAGCTGGAAGACCTGTCGTGGGCTCCGCCATCTCCCCCCCCTTTTCTTTGCGCGCAATGACGCCTAAATCACCGCCTCAATCAGATGCGGACCACGGGTGGCGCAGGCATCCTTGAATTGCCTGTTGAACTCGTCCTGGGTCGTCGCGCGGCTGGCGCTGACGCCCATGCCATTAGCCAGCTGCACCCAGTTCAGATCCGGATTCGACAGATCGAGCAGATCAAGCGCCTTGCGGCCCGGGTTGCCTGCGCCCACACGCATCAATTCGACCTGCAAAATAAGATATTTGCGGTTGGCGAAAATCACCGTGACAATATCGAGCTTTTCGCGCGCCATGGTCCACAGCGCCTGCAGCGTATACATGCCGCCGCCATCACCGCTAAGACAAACCACCTTGCGGTCCGGGCAGGCCACCGCCGCACCCGCCGCCAGCGGAATACCCTGTCCGATGGAGCCACCCGTAAGGCTTAGCCAATCCACCGGTGCGATCCCGGCAGTGGGCGCATAACAGGCAAAGCCCGATGTCGCCGCCTCATCCGACACAACAGCATTCTCGGGCATCAGCGCACCCAGCGCCGCACCGATGGTATGCGCATTGAACGGCCCACCATTAGGTAAAGCAGGGCGCGCCAATTGCTGCACGTGAATGGGATGTACCGGTGCGTTCAGCTCCGACGCCAGGGCTTCCAGCGCGTGAACACCGTCCTGTTCCGCCGTGGTCAGTACCAGTGTTTCGCAGCCCTCCGGCGTCAGCCAGCCGGGCTTGCCCGGATAGGCAAAGAACGACACCGGCGGCTTTGTGCCCACCAGAATCAGCTGCTCGGTGCCTTTCAGAAACTCCACCATATCTTCGGCGAAATAGGGCATCTTTTCGATCACCACACAGCCCGCGCCGCGTTCGATGCGGGAAATGAAGGTGTCGCAGACAAGCCGTACGTCAGTAGCCGCCGCAATACGTCCGGCCGCGGTCGTGCCACGCTTCAGCAGCACCGGGCCGCGCATCAGCAACATGGTCTTCTTACCGTTTTTGAGCATCTTTGCAGCGGCGGTGATGGCGCCAGAATCCGCGCGCGGGGTTGCCGGCGGCGCGACGGGTTTTGCCGGCCCGGACGCTTCATCCCAGGCGCAATTTGCAGGCACTGTCAGCGTCGCGATCTGCCCCGGATACGTCATCGCGGCGGCAACCGCGCGCGCGCCGTCGGCCGCCAGGCTATTGGCGTCTTTTGTGCTGTGATACCAATGCGAAACGGGCTTTGCCAGACCGGCAATGTCAGACGCCAGCGGCGCGTCATATTCCAGATGATAGGTCGCGTGATCGCCGACCACATTGATCATGGGCGTACCGGCGCGCTTGGCGTTATGAATATTGGCCGAGGCGTTGGACAGTCCAGGCCCCAGATGCAACAGGGTGAACGCGGGCTTGCCCGCCATGCGCCCATAGCCGTCCGCCATGCCGGTGACGGCCCCTTCAAACAGTCCCAGAATGCCGCGCACCCCCGTAATCCGGTCCAGCGCCGCGACACAATGCATTTCTGACGTGCCAGGATTAGTAAAACAGGTGTCGATGCCACTATCGACAAAGGTCTGCATCAAGCTTTCTGCGCCGTTCATTGGTTGTCCTTCCCAGTTACATACGGATTCTTCTTGGCCGCCAGCATAGGGGTAAACGCGCCATGATGAAATGCGCTTTCATATCAGCCGAGCATTTATGCTAAACACCGCAAATATGAATTTGCCATGTTTTTTGGAGGACAAACTGTGAATGTGACCGAGGCCGTCCAGGCCCGCAAATCCGTGCGGGCATTCCTTTCAACGCCAGTGCCGGAAGACACCATCCGGCAAATCCTGATCGACGCGGCGCGGGCCCCTTCAGGCGGCAATGTGCAGCCCTGGAAGACCTATGTGCTGGCGGGCGCGGCGCGCGATGAACTGGTCAAGCGGATAAGCGATCACTGGGCGGCGGGCAATTATGGCGAGGGTACGGAATACGCCATTTACCCAAAAGATCTGGCCGAACCCTATATGTCGCGCCGCCGCGATGTGGGTTTCAAACTGTATGAACTGGCGGGCATTGCGCGCGACGACAAGGTTGGCCGCCTGAACCAGATGTTCCGCAATTTCGAACTGTTTGACGCGCCCGTGTGCATGATCTTCACCATCGACCGCAATATGGGGCTTGGTCAATGGGCCGATCTGGGCATGTATATCCAGACCGTCGCCCTGCTGGCGCTGGATCACGGACTGGCCACCTGCCTGCAGGAAGCCTGGGCCAACTGGCACAAGACCCTGACGCAAATGCTGTCCATCCCCGATCATGAAATGGTATTTTGCGGCCTCGCGCTGGGATATGAAGACACCAGCGCCAAGGTCAACACCCTGCGATCCGAACGCGCCGGTCTGGACGACGTAAAATTTTTCGGGTTTGGCAAATGACGTTCAGATAGCGTGGAAACCTAAACCCGCTGCAACCGTGCCGCATAAAAACCATCCATTCCGCCAAGTTCTCCTAGATGGCTTGGCAGGGTGCGTAACTCGCCAAGTGCGGTAATTAATTCGGTCATGCCGCCGACTTCTTCGGCCCGTATCGGCACGCGCACGAACGGTGCGCCTTTGGCCAGAAAGGCCTCGATGCGTTCGGAACCTTCTTCGGGTTGCAGGGAGCAGGTACAGAAAATCAGCAGGCCGCCCGGGGCCAGCATGTCTGCGGCGGCGTTCAGCAAACGATCCTGTAACGCCATCAAGCCATCGATCTGGGTTTGCGTTTTGCGCCAGGCAATGTCCGGGTGGCGGCGGATTGTGCCGGTAGCCGAACAGGGGGCATCCAGCAAAACATAAGAAACGGGTTCAGGCGGTTGCCACCCCGTGGCGTCCGCCGTGATACAGGTGGCGGTCAGCTTCAGCCGGGCCAGGTTTTCCTGTACCCTGGACATGCGCGCTTCGGACCGGTCGATGGCTGTGACGATCGCGCCGCGCGCCGCAAGCTGCAGGGTCTTGCCGCCCGGGGCGGCGCACAGATCAATCACCTGCTTGCCCGCCACTTCGCCGAACAGGCGCACCGGCAGGCTTGCGGCGGTGTCCTGCACCCACCATTCGCCCTCGGCAAAGCCCGGTAAATCCTCGATGCGCCCGCCGGTTTCACGGCGCAGGCCCCCAGTGGGCAGCAATTGCGCCTCCATGCGTTCCGCCCACCCTGCGGCATCGTCGCGCACGCTGATATCCAGCGGGGGCTCGTTCAAATGTGCGGTGGCGATGGCGCGGGCGGTTTCGTCGTCATATGCGATACGCCAGCTGTCCCACAACCATTCCGGCGTGTTAAGCCTTGCTGCATCCTGTTCCGCCAGCATTTCCTTGCCGGCCGATGCGACCTTGCGCAGCACCGCATTGATCATGCCTTTGTAATGACGCGCGTCGGAATCCGCATCGGCCAGTTCAACCGCATTGCTGACCGCGGCATGCGCGGCAGTGCCCAGGAACAGGATTTGTGCCGCGGCCGTGCGCAGGATGTTTTGCGCAGGCCCGGAGCGCGGCGGCAGACGGCGCGATTGAAAATGCCGCAATACCGCATCAATCTGCCCCATGCGGCGCAAGGTTGTTGCGGCAATGGTGCGCGCAAAGGCGCGGTCACGCGGGCTGAGCTTGCTGAACGGGGCGGTACTGAATGCGGCGGCAAGCGCTTCATCCAGCCCAAGATTACGGCGCAGCACAGCCTGCAGCAACCACACCCCGGCTTGCCGGGCCATCAGGCCTTGTTGATCTTTCATCCGGGGCTTTTAGAGGTCTTTCGCCCCGGCTGCAATCTCCTGCAGACGCGCAATACGGTTGGCGGTAGACGGGTGCGTGGAAAACAGTGAATCCATCTGGCCCGAATGCAGCGGATTGACAATGAACATATGCGCCGTCGCCGGGTTCCGTTCGGCGGGCACATTGTCTATCTGACCGGCGGCAAGGGACATTTTCTCCAGCGCCGACGCCAGCCATAACGGGCGGCCGCAAATTTCCGCGCCTCCCCGGTCAGCCTCATATTCACGGCTGCGCGATATCGCCATCTGCACCAGGGC
>JAUSQH010000577.1 GCA_030652895.1 Alphaproteobacteria bacterium | reverse complement strand
CGAGTATGGCTCTCGGATTCCAGTTGCCATAGTCTTGCATCGGAATTCCATAGCTGTTCCTCAAATCATTAGCGAGCGCAAGCGCGGTTAAACCTAGCTGGCCGTACTGGATGACCCGTTCTTCAAAATAGTCATCATAGTCAGGTGGAAATGCGATCTCATCACCAACAAAGGCAATACTCTGTTGAGCCACATCAATCTCATTTCGAAATCCAAGAATCCGATACATCAAATTTGGGGTTATCGACCGCCAATCAACATCGTCAGGAAACGAAATCACCGGATCGTCAAATCTCGGGTGATAGGTCCCTTCATGGTCAGGCATCCCACTGTCCTGCGCGATATTGCAACATTCACTAACGAATGGGTCCAGCACGCACACGACACGGATGGCCAGATACCGCGCGTGTCTCTCGCGCTCGGCCTCACTATCTTTTGATACCGTCATCCGATGCCCGACAAATGTGACCAGCACCGTTCCGAAGGTGGTTGCAACTGCTGTTAAGAGTATCAACTGCCAGTCTTCCATAGTCCCCTCCAGATGCTCAACCAAGTCGTCAAGCTTGCCGTGATGCAAACGGCTCCCCGCTCGACACCGTTATACCGCCGCAATAGATAAGTCGGATACCACCCCCAAACGAAAAAAGCCGGCCCCTCTCGGGACCGGCTTTTCCGTACCCGGAACGATCCGGGAATCTTGAGCGTCTAACGCGAAATCAAGCCGCGTTATACCCCAGCACCGCCTTGACCTCAAGGAACTCCTCGAAGCCGAACTCGCCCCATTCGCGTCCATTGCCCGACTGCTTGTAGCCGCCGAAGGGCGCGTTGAGGTCGGGGCCGGCAAGGTTCAAATGCACATTGCCGGTGCGAAGCCGCGAGGCGACTTTCTTGGCATGGGCCGGCTCGCCCTGCACATAGCCCGACAACCCATAGACCGTGTCGTTGGCGATGCGCACCGCATCTTCCTCGTCCTTGTAGGGCAGGATCGCCATCACCGGCCCGAAGATTTCCT
>JAUSQH010000544.1 GCA_030652895.1 Alphaproteobacteria bacterium | reverse complement strand
CAGTGCGGCATGGGCCGCACCGGCAAACTGTTCGCCCATGAATGGGCCGGGGTGACACCGGATATCATGACGACTGCAAAAGCCATAGCCGGTGGTTTCCCGCTGGGGGTTTGCCTTGCAACAGAAGCGGCGGCAAAAGGCATGACGGCTGGCACTCACGGGTCAACTTTTGGCGGTAATCCGCTGGCCTGCGCCGTGGGTAATGCGGTGCTGGATGTGATTTTGGCCGATGGATTTCTCGATCAGGTTATCCAGCGCGCCAACCGTTTAAAACAGCAACTGGTCATGCTGCACGACCGGCATCCTGACGTGATCGAAGAAATTCATGGTGAAGGACTGATGATTGGCATCAAATGCAAGGGGACGAATACCGACCTGGTCAATGGTCTGATTGCCGAGAAATTGCTGAGCGTTGGCGCCGGCGACAATCAGATTCGGCTGCTGCCGCCGCTGAATATCGAGGACGCACAGATCACTGAGGCGATTGCAGCGATTGATGCGGCCTGCGCAAAGCTGAGTACAAAAAGATGAGCGCAAAGAAAGCACCGCGGCATTTTCTCGATCTTCATGTCCTGCCAGCGAGCGAGCTGCGGGGCATTCTGGCCCACGCCCGTAAGCTTAAAGGCGGGCGTGTAAATCTTGGCAAGGCGGCGCTGGACGCATCCGCGCCATTAAGCGGCGAAGTGCTGGCCATGATTTTTGAAAAACCGTCGACCCGCACGCGGGTGTCGTTTGATGTCGCCATGCGGCAATTGGGCGGTCAGACAATTCATCTGGGTGGTGGCGATATCCAGCTTGGGCACGGGGAAACCGTGGCCGACACGGCGCGGGTGTTATCGCGCTATGTCGACGCCATCATGATCCGCACCACAAAGCATGACAAGCTGCATGAACTCGCCGCCAACGCGACGGTTCCGGTAATCAATGGACTGACCGACGCCACCCATCCGTGTCAGTTGATGGCCGATCTGATGACATTCGAAGAAAAGCGTGGCCCCATCAAGGGACGCTCCGTTGCCTGGTGCGGCGACGGCAATAATGTCGCCGCCAGCTGGATTCACGCCAGCGCCCTGTTCGAGTTTGAACTGCGCCTGGCCTGCCCCGCGGGCCTGGCGCCCGATGCGGCCGCCCTGGCCTGGGCGCGCGCACAGGGCGCCACGGTGAACGTCGTGCATGACGCCCGTACGGCCGTAGATGGCGTGGACTGTGTCGTCACCGACACCTGGGTTTCGATGGGCGACACAGATACCGCCAACCGCCATAATCTTCTGGCGCCGTACCGGGTTGATGCGAAATTGATGGCGTTGGCGCGCAAGGACGCAATTTTTATGCACTGCCTGCCCGCCCACCGTGGCGAAGAAGTGACACAGGACGTAATCGACGGCCCCCAGTCCGTGGTCATAGACGAGGCGGAAAACCGCCTGCACGCGCAAAAGGGCATCCTGTCCTGGTGCTTTGCGTGACGCATGACACCGCACATAACACAGGCGACGACCACGTCCTGCCGTTTACGGTGGAAGGTGCCAATGTCCGAGGACGCGCAGTCCGACTTGGCCCGCTGGTGGATCAGGTGCTGCGCCGTCACGCTTATCCCGAGGCGGTTTCGCAGTTGCTGGGCGAGGCGCTGACGCTTGTTGTGCTGCTTGGTAACAGCCTGAAATTCAAGGGATCGTTCAGTCTGCAGACAAAAGGCGATGGTCCGGTGCCCATGCTGATCGCCGATTACACGACAGGCGAGGACACACAGCCCGGCCATGTTCGCGGATATGCGGTATATGACAAGGATACGGATTTTGCCAAATATGAAAATTCTTTTTCACGGCTTACAGGCAGTGGTTATTTTGCGCTGACTGCCGATCCAACCGGGGCCGAGCGGTACCAGGGTATCGTCGCACTGGACGGCGAAAGTCTTGCGCATTGCGCCGAGCGCTATTTTCAGACGTCTGAACAAATTCCAACTGCGATCCGTCTGTCGGTTGGGCGATCCTATACTCGCGCGGCGCAACGCATGGCGCCGGAAGAAACCGCTGGTCAGTGGCGCGCTGGTGGCATACTGATTCAGCATCTGCCGAAAACTGCGTTAGAGGCGCGCGCGCCGGAAGACTCCGCGGACGAGCACGAAGATTGGCGGCGCTGCCGGATATTGATGCAAAGTGCGACGGATGCCGAGTTGATTGATCCCGATCTCACGAATGAGACGCTGTTATATCGCCTGTTCCATGAGGATGGCGTACGGGTTTTTCCAGGTCAACGGGTCGATTTTGGTTGCCGCTGCACACGGGACCGGCTCGCCGGCGTCTTGATACAATATTCGCGCCAGGTACTGGAAGAGTTGCTGCAGGATGGGCATATATCCGGCAGTTGTGAATTTTGCAATGAAACCTATCGTTTCTCACTTGAGGAACTGGCGCCGGAGAAATTGCGTGAACCTTGATATTTCAGTTCCACTGTCAACGTTTGTGTCGCGGCTTGCGCTTGCGGGGTTGGCGCTTCTGATGTCGGGCGCCGTTGCGTACACTCAGTCATACTCCTCAAGCCGCCCACCCCCCCTGGTGCTTGCGGTGGAAAATATAATCCTGGAAGAGCGGTACTCCGCCCCCTATTCCGAACAGGGCTTTAGCGTAACCCCGGCAAGCGCGGTGCGTGATTGGGTGAAAAACGGGCTGCGCGCGGACGGCACACCCGGGGTGATTCGCGTAATCTTGCTCGACGCCAGAATGACGCGCACGGAACTAAAGACCAAAGGCGGAATTCGCGGATGGTTTACCGATGATCAGAAATACCGTTACGATGGCCGCATTCAAGTGCGGATGGAGTATCAGCCTGCCGGTGCAGGGCGGCGCGCTTCACAAGCCGAAGCCGAGGCAAGCGGCTTCTTCACGATGCCCGAAGACGCCACGGTAAATCAGCTTGAAAAGAAAGCCGCCGACCTGGTGCAGGATTTAATGCAGCGCACGGACCTTGAGATCAAAAACAACATGCTGCGCCATATGCCGGGCGTGGTCCGGAAGTAGTGGATAAGTCCTAACCCTGGCGCGCTTTGAAGCGGGGATTGGTCTTGTTGATCACATAGACCTTGCCTTTACGGCGCACGATGCGGCAATCTTTGTGACGGGCTTTGAGAGACCGCAGCGAACTTCTGACTTTCATGGAACTGAACCTGTGTAATAAGGCGGATACCCGCGAAAATTAAGAGGGCGAACCTAGCCCCGACATACAACGATGTCAAGCTTGAGGGGCAAGGAATTCCATGCAGTTATTCATCTATGAACCAGCGTATCAGCGTTTGCGGGACCAAATTCATGCTACTTGCCCGCAGGTGCGACCGATTCTGATGACCGCAGACAGCCGTATCCTGCAGGATGGCAACGAATTATCCCCGGAAGAAGTCCGCCCGGATGTCGCCTGGATCAGTACCGACGTGTTTTTCAGCCCTGCGGCACGGGATTTTTTACTGCTGCTCGTTAAGGGCCCACCCGTAAAATGGCTGCAATCCGCCGCAGCCGGATTTGACAATCCGATTTTCCAGACGCTCGCCCAAAAGGCGGAGATCTACACCAATAGCAACGGCGCGGCGAAAGGGATTGCCGAATTTGTCTTTGCCAACGTCATTGATTTTTTTCACCCAAATGCGGGGCGGCGCGCGGTTCAGGCCGCCCATGAATGGAAACGGCTGGGTTTTCGCGATGTCGCGGCTACCAATTGGCTGATCGTCGGCTATGGCAATATAGGCCAGGAAGTGGGCAAGCGGGCAATGGCGTTTGAAGCCCATGTTACCGGGGTGCGCCGCAGCCCGAACGGCAAGGAACCAGCCAACGCCATGTTGCGCCCCGACGGCGTTCTGGCGGCCCTGCCCAGCATGGACGTGGTGGTGTTGACGGCTGATTCCAATGACAGCAACAAACATCTGGTGAATGCGCCGTTTCTGGCGGCCATGAAACCTGGATCGGTGCTGGTCAATATCGCGCGTGGCGCGCTGATAGACGAAGCGGCTCTACTGGACAGCCTGTCACGGGGCATTCCCGAATGTGCTATTTTGGACGTCTTCGAGACTGAGCCATTGCCTGCGGACAGCCCGTTCTGGGACCATCCCAGTGTACGCCTGACCGCCCACTGCGCCGCAGCAAGCCCCCAGATGGAACCTCGTGGAGATGCCGTTTTTTTGCGCAATCTAGCGCTTTATACCGCGAATAAGTCACTTGAGTTGCAGGTTACATTTAATTAACAGTTTCGTGGCCACATTTGCATCTAAAGGTGGTATGCAGCTTTGATAGCAATGTTAGAATAGTAAGAGCACCAAAATATTATGAAAGTTCTCGCAGCCGACGATCATTGGGTATCTCGCACCGGACTTCGCCATTCTCTGTCCCGGCTAGCGCGGCCCATTAACACTTTTTTAGAGGCAAGCAGCTTTGCTGAAGCCCGCAAACTCGCTGCTGAACAACCAGATCTTGATCTGATCGTGCTCGATCTGTTAATGCCGGACGGGTCGGGATTTGAAGAGATCACGGCGCTTACCAAAATCGCCCCCTCGGTCCCGATTATTGTCGTCTCCATGGCCGAAAGCCGTCAGGACGTTATGCGTGCGCTTGACGCGGGCGCAATGGGCTTTGTTCCCAAGTCGGCCCCTGGAGACACACTACTATACGCAATTGAGATGGTGTTACGCGGTGAGGTATATATGCCGCCTCAGATTTTTGGCGTACCGGGCCAGTCAGGGGATTCGTCGTCCGCACCAACCCCGCCCCCCTTCCCGCGCCCGAAAACCTCCGCGGCAACACAGGCCGCCGCGGCGCGCATACCAAATCTGACCCGGCGCCAGAAGCAGGTTTTTGAATTGCTGAGTGAAGGAAACTCCAATGCATCGATCGCAAAGATTTTGGGTATTTCTGAACATACGATCGCAATTCATGTTTCAGCTATTTTGAAAACCCTGGAAGTGGAAAATCGCACACAGGCCGCATTGATCGCCACCAGTCAGCCAAACGCGTGACTACATTTGGCCATGCTCGCGCTTAACGCGTGAACAGCAACAACACTATTCCGGCAACCACCAGCGCGGCGCCCGCTATCTCAAGGCGCGTCGCCTTTTCCTTGAACAGGAAGATCGAAGAGGCGAAAGCGAACAGTAATTCAATTTGGCCCAGCGCGCGCACATAGGCGGCGTTCTCAATCGTCATAGCCGTGAACCAGCCCATGGACGCCAATGCGCCAGTCAGCCCGACCAGAAAACTGACCCTCCAGTTGCGCGCCGTCGCCAAAAGTTGCCCCGGTTCACGCCAGGCAATCCAGGCGGTCATGGCGACGGTTTGAAATATCATAACACTCAGCAGCGTAAACGCCGCCGGCATCAGATAATCCGCACGATCAAAACTCAGCGACGCCGCCCGGTACGACACGGCGGAAATACCGAAAAATGCACCCGCACCAATTCCCATTAATGCGGGGCGTTCCAGCAGCGATGTAAAAAACAGCCTGAGCGTGAGTGCGCTTCTGTTCGTGGAAATCAGCATCACGCCGGTCAGGCTGATAATAATGGCGATGATGGCGCCAAGGCTTAAATGGTCGCCTAGAACAATGAAACCAAACAGCGCCGTCTGCACCGTCTCTGTTTTGACATAGGCCGACCCGATGGCGAAATTCCGGTAGGCGAATAACGCGACAGTCAACACCGTGCCTAAAATTTGCGCCAGGCCGCCGATCAGGCAATATATCAGGAATTCCGAATCGGCGACAGGCATCGCCGCACCCGTCCCATAGAATAGCACCGCCACATATAGTGCCGCGACCGGCAGGCCAAAGGAAAAGCGCACATAGGTGGCAGCTATCGCCGACAGCTCGCTCGTCAAGCGCTTTTGCAAGCTGGTGCGCAGGTTCTGCAAAAATGCAGCGCCGATTGTCAGGGAAATCCATAAGGGCACGGAGTAATCGCTTTATGTATGGAGGAATTGATCAGCTCTCATACAGGCCATATGCCGTGCAATCCAGCGCCGAGCTGGATTTAAAAACCGTAACTCATCCCAAGCACCGCACGATCGTTCCTGCGAAACTGGCCAAACAATCCGTCCCCGTCGCCGTAAAAAACGTCCGCGCCAACCCATACCTGAACCGCATCATTCAGATCATAGACCGCCTTGGGCCGAATCAGACCGTCGCCGTCATTCACATTGGACAGCCAGCGCAATTCAAGCGACACTGTGTCATTCATATATTTCCGGCGCAGGAACAATGTCGTTGTGGTATCCGCTTCCGGCCGGTAAAGGCCAAAGGGTTCGTTCAACACATAGTCCTGAAATAGTTGAATGCTGACAAAAACATCCCCAAACCCCGACCAGTCCAGTCCAACCACGCCCGCCACGACATCACTTTCGTTCACCCCGTCCGCATCACGCCGGTCACCAACTGCCAGAGCGCGTCCAACCGTGTAGCCCGCCTCCGCGCGCAAGGTAAGATCGCCGAATGCTTTGGACGCAGCGCCCCCGATCAGATGCGCCCGGTCATATTCGGGCTGCACAATTACGCCCCGGCGCGTGATCTGACGACTGGGTGCGGGGATATCCTCGTAATGAAAGAAATACAGCAAAGACAGATCCCAGCCGCCCAGGAAGGTGGAAGCCCGCACACCGGCGTCCGCATCGGCGAGCGTACGGCTTGGGCGGTTTGCGGGAAGCTGCGTTACCGGAACGCCAGGAACGCCGGGCGGAACAAAGCGCGGCGATGTAATCGCAAAAGGAGAATCGGATTTCGGAATTTCGTGATATGTTTGTTCCGGTATCAAAATAAATTGCAGGTCAATATCCCTGATCCGCGTTTCGGCATTCACGCTCCATAGCGGAATCCGGGATTCGTCAAATTCCGGCAAAATAAACTCGCGAAAGCTTTGCGGATTGACAACATCAAGCAATTTCAGGCCATCCGCCTTTCCCCAGACGATCTGCTGTTTGCCCAGAGTCAGGAACACATCGCCAAGCGGTATTTGCGCGTAAAACTCCCTCAGTTCCATTTCGGCCTGATCACCCAGATAGGTGTGTCTGCTTATAGGATCTGTCGAATTATCATCTGGCACACCCGGTTCAAAATGATCGGTCGCGTCCGCACGAAACCGCCCGATCATTTTCAGGCGAATGCTTTTGGGCAGGGAAAACTCCAGCGACGGAATCACCCGCAATTCGGATTTCAGTCCATCTTCGGCTTCTTTTGGAACCGCAAGCTCCACAACGGCGGTGGCGCCTGCGTCCGATAGGGACACGACCGGATCGCCATGCGCAGCACCCGGCGCCGCGCAAACATATATACCAAACGCTGCGCCGATGAAGGGGCCCCCCCTATCAGCGGTAAACCTGCGTAGAGCCGCCCTATAATCCACGCTTTAACCCTTGCTCGGTGAAGAGATTATTATCAAATTCATCGTTATACGAAGTTTCCAGATATTCAAAGACCGTACGGTGTCCTGTTTTGACATTCTGACTCTCGACACGGTTTGCACCCCATATGCCATCCTGTTGCTGAATATCGCTCAAACGCACCGTCTTTAACGGGTTTCCCGACTTGTCCCAATATTCAACCAGCACCGGCATCCAGATGTCGGTGCGGACACGCGCCAGCACGCGGCCATAGCCTATATCCCGGGCGATCTCCGGCGTTTTTGGCGTGGCCTCCAACAGTATTGCTTTTGCGCCGTCTAAATCCTCGGTGCCCAATGTCTTGAAGGTGTAGTCATCCAGCGATAGCTTGGTATCGCGTTTGATGTCTTCATAGGTGAAGTCCGTACCCAGAAAATAGTCCCCCCTGTCGCTGGCGGAAATGCGGCGAACCTTTCGCGCGGCCGGAAGATACAGCCACTGAGCGTCCTCGGTGCCCGCCGGTAAATCCCAGGTCAGAAAGGCTGTGCCTTTCAGACGCGACGGGCTTTGAAAGAAAAGTACAACTTTTTTCTCGGCGCCAAAATCGCGGCGGAAAACCCGGGTGTCGCGAACGCGCTGATCGCCAGAAGAATCAATCAGTATCATACGAAGCGTTCGTGACGATGACGTGCTCTCTTCCCGGGCGTCGATATTGGCCGCGACTTCATCGCCAGATGGCAATTCGGCTGCGCTTGCCGGCGTCAGCGCCACGAAAAGCGGTAAAGCCAGAGCAAGCAGTACCGCCGGCAAAACGGCGGCCCGTCCGACACCAAGAGGCGCGCGCTGAACAGACGCCGGATCAAGGAAAGCTGGTTTCAGGGCGGCGGCAAGCGCCGGCAATATGATCAGACTGGCGAGGAACCCCGCCAGAATGGCGACATCGATCATACCGCCAAAGCGTTGAATTGTAGGTAACTCACTGGTAAGCAAAACGCCGAAACCGAGAAAAATTGCCGCGAAATTAAAGAACAGCGCCCGCCCGGTGGTCGGAAATATCTGCTGAATGGCCTCGTTCAAGGGCCTGCCCTGCTCCCGCATTAACAGAATTAGTCTCTCAACTGTATGAATGGAGAAATCAATGCCAAGACCAATGGCGATCGCGGCGAACATCGATGTCGCCGGCTCCAGCGTTATTCCGGTGACAGCCATAACCGCATAGACCAGCAAGACCGCGACAAAGACAGGTATGACCGTGAAGACGCCCGCAGCCAGAGATTTGAAGCTCAATGAGGCCAGCACCAATACGATCACGAGCGCGAGGCCGACGCCCCAAAAATGGGTTGCCGCCAGCGCTTCAATCCAGTGATAGTCGACTGTGACGCGTCCATTAACGACGGCTGAAAGGCCGTCGGTTTTGAATTCTTCCCGCGCATACCGTTCCGCCTCTTCGACAACAAACTTGCCATGCGTATACAGGCCCGAATTCATGTAAAATCGGATATTAGCGGTTTTATAATTGTAATCCACCACCTCTTTGAAATCAGCCGGATCGCTGGTCGCGGAATACAGCAGAAAATACTGCGCCACCAGATCTTCACTTTCGGGGATCCGATAGGCTTCCTGCGCATTGGCGTTCATCGCCCGGTTCATCTGTTTTAGATAATCGACAATAGACGTAGAGCCCTGAACATGGGGCAGGGTTTCGAGATGGCGCTGCATCGCGTCCATACGGTTCAGAAATTTGGGGTTATAGAGCGCTTCGTCCTTGTTTGTTTCCACTACGACATCGATATAACTGGTGCCGTCAAAACGCTTGTTGATCGCAGTGTCAGCTTTATAAAGTGGCTGATCGGGGTTGATATTGGTTATTCGCGCCCGTTCGACCATTAGCTGTGAGGCCGAATAACCGCCCGCCAGCACCGCAATCAGCGAAGCCGCCAGGACAAGTTTAGAATTGGCCACAGACCATGTCCCCAGTGCGGTCATGACCCGAGCGTAAATATCCGGCCGCGGCCCCGATGAACCCGGCTCGTGGGCGGCAGGCGCAAACGCGGGACTAATTCTTGGCGCCATCAATGTAAGTACGGCAGGAAGCAGTGTCAGTGAATAGAGCAACGCCACCGTCACACCCAACATGGCAAACAACGCAAAATATATCATCGGCGGCATGCTCGACGTTAAAACAATACCCATAAACCCCGAAAACGTGGTCAGCGACGTAAGGAGCACAGGACGGCTTATTTTCATCATTGTACGAATGACCAGTTCTTTCGCAGAAGCCATCGGATCATGCGCAAGTTCTTCGTAATATTGAGAAAGTATGTGAATTGAATCCGCGACAGCCATACCAATCAGAAGGACTGTGAGTGAATTGGTGATGGCGTAATAGGGTACGCCAGCCAAAGCCATGGCCCCCATGGTAATGACGACAGTAGCCAGGACAACGGCCAACGGCATCAGAACGCCGCTTTTGGTTCTAAACGCCAGCCACATGATGACCGCGATCACCAGCCCCGCCAGAGGTTGCAACCGCCGTGAATCACGGTCGATCACCGCACTCCAATAACCGCCGACGGCCCCCTCGCCCGCGACATGCATCTGCTCGGTCGTCGCTGGCGCGCGCTTTAACATCTCTTGCGCCGCTTCATATGTTTCTTCCGCGCGGGCGGCATCCAGCACTTCGAAAATGATCAGCGCGCCGGTCCCGTCTTTGGCTACCAGTGTGCCGGTGTAAAGCGGAATGTCCATTACCGCATCGCGGACATGCCGCGCTTCATCCTGCGTCTCGGGCGCCTGCTCCAGGAACGGCGTCACGGTAAGCCCTTCTTCCGTGCCAACAATATTTTTAGCGCTGGCGATACTGGTGATACGATCCGGGTCGACATTCGGCACCGCTTCCAGTTCACGGGTAATCCAGGCGATCAACGCAAGAGATTTAGGATTGAATATGCCCTCCGGCGTGTCGTTGACGACAGCAATCGCCATCGGGTCCTTCAGGCCGAATATCCTTTCCACCTTGTGACGGTAGATCGCTGTTTCCTGTTCAGGCGGGATGAAGGCGTCGACGCTCGCATCCTTGACCAGGCGGGGCATCTGACTTGCAAAAAATGCAGCCAAAATGAAACAGAGGACAAGTACAACTTTTGGATAAGTGGTGATGAGAGAAAAATAGCGCTCTTGCAAACTTGTTTTGGCTTGTTCCGTCATGGTCGTCGATTTCCTGTCGATTATTCTATTTATTAGTGACAATCGCAATATGTTGCATTCCAGTGTTTACAAAGCACAGGCGCATATTGATTTGTTTATAGCTGATGGGATGTTTCTGAACGAATTCCCGCTTCACCCCAATACGCATGCAGCAAACCTGCCATATCCGTGCGGTAATCCGCGGGGCAATCCGACAGGGCCCGGCAATGCCGCGCCCCGCTATATGTCCTTTCCGATGTGTCGTGCCCCCGCGCCTCCAGCTGCCGGCGATAATCATCAATGTAGCTGGCGTCGACGATCTGATCATCCTTGCACTGAATAAAATGAATCTTCGCCTCTGGTGCGAGTATGAACCGGCCTTCCCGAAGTTGCGCTTCAAAGCGCCGTGTGATCCCGGTCATTGGCCGCAGCGGCACAAACGGCGCGGCATAGAGCGGGCGGTAAGTGCGGCCAAGCCGCCAGGAAACATAGCGGCCGAACTGTTCCGCCCCGCAATCCATCGGCGAGCTTTCAAATACCACGGCGCGAATGGATTGGCGCGCCTGCTCCGGCATATATTTCAGCATGATAAAAAAGATAAAAACTGCACCAGAGAACAGGTGCACCACAACGTCATCCCCTTGGCCAAACTGCGCAAAGTTCCTGGCCAGTTTACGGGCCCGGCGCAAACCCAGGCGAGGAACAACCATTTGCCGCAAGGGGTGGCATAACGCGACAACTTTGCTTGCGCCATGCTCGCTGTAAATTCCCGCAAGCTCGCTGCAATGTTTTGACTGCATGCCAAAACCGCCAAAGATCAACGCATGGCGCCGCCGCAGCGCAGAAGCGCCGGGTTCACGTTGGAAATAATTCAAACTACACCATAACAATTAAAATTATAAATTCTCTGCGAGTTCGATAAACTAATCTGTAAAATAATGTCAACTCCATAAAATTTACGGAATTAATATTATTTTACATAGAGATTTCGACTGGCTTAAGAAAGGCAACAATCGATATAGTAGGGGTGTGCGGCTAGCCGTCGTAGCGTCGTAAGCTTATCGTTCCCATACTATTCCACAGGTGCTAGAACATCCCGATGACACAACAAGAACGCCCGGATTACCATCCTCCCGCCAAGGCGGACCGGCAAAGAATTGGCCGCGCCGTGCGCCCCAAACAGGCCTCGACCCTGATCATTGTGCGCCGCGACCGCGCCGAGCCCGAAGTGCTGATGGGGCGGCGCAGCGCCGGGCATAAATTCCTTCCCGGCAAATTCGTATTTCCCGGTGGAAAAGTGGACAGGGGCGATTTGTATGCGCGCCCCCATGCCGGACTTCGCCCCGAAGTGGAGTCCCGTCTTACGACAACCTGCACCCCTAATCAGGCCCGCGCCCTGGGGATGGCCGCGATTCGGGAGACATTCGAAGAAACCGGCCTGCTGATCGGCCGCAAGGACGCGCCGCCCGTCCGGAGTCGCGAGCAGGTCTGGACCGATTTCTGCAGCTATGGTGTGACGCCGTCCCTCGACATTATGGATTATATTGGCCGCGCAGTTACCCCATCGTTCCAGCCCAAACGCTTCGATGCACGGTTTTTCATGGTGGAGGCGGAACATATCCACGGCGATCTGCACGACACGTCCAACGCGTCGGGCGAATTGCTTGAAATCCATTGGCTGCCGGTTTCAGAGGCAAAAAAGCTGGAATTACAGGGTATTACGCTTCTGATGCTGGATGAAGTGCAGAAACGCCTGACTCTGCCCACGGCGCGGGCCACCGAATTGCCTATCCCGTTCTATTATTTCAAGGGTAAATCCCGTCTGCGGGACGATCACTAACCCAACTTTACTTGACAAAAGCGGCGTGGGCGCTAATGTGCGGCCTCTTCACACCCTTTGTACTCACGTTACCTGGAGCGCCGCGCCATGGCCAAAACCGCCACAATTAAGATTAAGCTTGAGAGCACCGCGGGCACGGGCTTTTTCTATGTGACCAAGAAGAATTCGCGCACCATGACCGAAAAGATGCTGGTCAAGAAATATGACCCTGTGGCGCGCAAACATGTAGAGTTCAAGGAAACCAAGATAAAGTAATTTCGCAGCGCCGTGTTTTCCTTACAGGCGCTTGTCTTTTTCCCTGAGTTCAGTTAAAATCCCCCTCTTTCGGGTGGTCCGGCCTGGTGGGCATGCCGTGGCTACCCTTTTAGTTTCGATAATTGATTAAGCGCGCCTTCGCGCTGGAAAGTGAGAAGAAAATGCCCAAGATGAAGACCAAAAGTGGCGCCAAAAAGCGTTTCCACTTAACCGCCAGTGGCAAGGTGAGCCGTGGCCAGGCCGGAAAACGGCATGGCATGATCAAACGCTCCAACAGCCAGATCCGCAAATTGCGTGGCACCACTCTGTTGAGTGAGCCGGATGCAAAGCGGGTCAAAAAATACTTCATGCCTAACGGTTAAGGGATACTGATATGGCTCGCGTAAAACGGGGTGTCACAGCCCATGCCCGGCACAAGAAGATAACAGACGCGGCAACCGGCTATTACGGCCGCCGCAAAAACGTGTTTCGCGCCGCCGTACAGGCGGTCGAACGCTCGATGCTGTACGCCTATCGTGACCGGCGGCAGCGCAAGCGCCAGTTCCG
>JAUSQH010000540.1 GCA_030652895.1 Alphaproteobacteria bacterium | reverse complement strand
TGAACACCGGCCGCACCCAGCCGCCTTGTGGGGGCGAAAGGGCGGCCACAAAATCCTCGTTGCGCGCGCGCCTGCCCTGCTTGCTGGCGACACCAATTTGTATTTCCAGTTTGGCTCGGGTCACTGTCGCCTGGCCGTTTTCATATGCGCGCGCCGGAAACCGCTCCCCAGGTTGTCCGCCAGCGCAGCTTGACCCGGAAAAGTGCGAACAATCCTATCAACGCCAGCACACCGAACACCACAAAGCCGGAGGCGAACTCACCGGTCAGCCCCTTTGCCGCCCCCAATGTCTTGGCCAGAAAATAGCCGCCGGTCCCCCCGGCAAAACCCACCAGCCCCGTCATGGCGCCGATTTCATGCCGGAAGCGTTGCGGGATAAGCTGAAACACTGCGCCGTTGCCCATACCCAGCGCCAGCATGCCGCACGAAAACAGCACGACAGAGGCCCAGGCAATGGGCGGCAACTCGTTAAAGCTCCATGCCGCGCCTTCGATTTCGGGTGCAGGGCCACCGGGCATCATGGCTATAATAAAATAGGCCAGGGCAACCAGTGAGAATAAGATCGACAGGCTGCGGATGCCGCCAACACGGTCGGCAATCATGCCGCCGATCGGACGCACACCCGAGCCGAACATGACGATGATGGCGACCATCAGTCCCGCCGCAACACCCGAAACGTGATACTGCGCCGTGAAGTATACGGGCAATGCGCTGGCCAGTCCCACGAACCCGCCAAACGTGATGAAATAAAACAGCATGAACCACCAGCTATCCTGATCGGTAAGCAATGTGCGGTAACTCTTGAAGTTCACGGGTCGCCGCGCATCCGGCGCGTCTTTCGCCAAAAACAGATAGACTGTAAACACAAACCCAAGCGGTATCAGCAACAATCCAAAGACATTTTGCCAGCCATAGGCTTCGGCAAGCGACGGCACAATCAGGGTGTTCAGCACAACGCCTGAATTACCCGCGCCCGCAATACCCATGACGATGCCCTGATAATGTGGCGGATACCAGCGGCTTGCCTGAGGCAGCGCGACGGCAAAGGCTGCGCCTGCAACCCCGAGCATGACGCCAAGAAGCTGCACATCGGCAACGCTTTTCAGACCGAATATCCAAGTATAGGCCATGGCGGCAATAACCACCGATTGACCTGCAAGAGCGGTGCGTTTACCCCCGAAATGATCCGCCAGCATCCCCATCGGCATCCGCAATATTGCGCCCGCAAGAATGGGGATCGCCACCAAGGTAAGCTTTTCTTCCACCCCGATATTCAGATCGCGCGCGATGTAGATGATCAGCGGCCCCAAAGTCACCCAAACCATGAAGCTGAAATCAAAATACAGGAACGCCGCCAACAATGTTGGCCAATGCCCGGCTTTGCGAAAATCCCTAAAATCCACCTACTCGACTCCCAAATAATGATGCGCGCGTGAGCACCGCCAAGCTGCCCGATGGCATGACGCTCTACTTGCGTGCATCGCAGCAACATATGTGCCAATAAAATAAGCGTGGATTTCCGTGGGCTCCGAGATGCAGTGGCCCATTAATTGGGCAATGCATGGCGACCTATGCGCCATTAACACGCAAACCAAGTCATTGAGTCGCTTATTTATTGTGCGTCGCAAAATGGCACGCCTGTTGCAATGCAGCAAAAACGCAGCGCACGGTTGCGGCATTTTGCACACTTGTTGACAGGAGAGTCGCTTTGAAAATTGGTCACACTACACGCCGTCTCTACGCGGCCTCGGCGATCGCGATGCTTTACAGCACATCGGCTTTGGCCGCTTCGCCGCCCGAATATTTTTTCGGGCGCATCGGCGACGCCGTAGGTTCCGGCAAGCCGATTTTTGGTATGCGTTTGCGGTATGAAGATGTCGAGCAGTCCGGACTTGCGCATAGTGACGGCGACGCCCTGACATTACGCACGGTGCTCGGATATGAAAGCGGGACCATCAACGGATTTACCGGAACGATTGAATTCGAGGATGTCCGCGCAATTACGGATAATAACGATTACAATGACGGCGTTAACCGACGAACGACGCGTCCGCTGATCCTGGATCGTGAAAGCACCGAGGTAAACCGCGCCCAAATCGCTTATGCGGGCCTGCCAAAAACCGTCATTACCCTGGGACGGCAACGGGTCATTTTCGATAATGCGCGCTTTGTGGGCAATGTCGGCTGGCGGCAGAATGAGCAAACCTATGATGGCGCACGCATTGACAATAAGGCGTTGCCAGATACCACCCTCACCTACATGTACATCAACCAGGTCAATCGATTCCTCGGCGACGACCATGCAGTCGGAAAGTTTGAGGGCGACACCCATCTGGTTAACGCGTCCTACGATGTCAATCTTGGCGGGTTTAATTGGGGAAAGGCCAGTGCCTATGCCTATCTGCTTGATCTTGAAAATGCTCCGGCCCAGTCGACTGAAACCTATGGCGTGAGATTTGCCGGCTCACATCCCATCACCCATACGTGGAAAGCGCTGTATGGCGCGGAATATGCCGATCAGAGAGACTATGAAACCAATCCGCGCAATTTCGACAATGACTATTATATGGGCGAACTGGGGCTGACCAAAGAAAAGCTGCTGAACGGCGCCCTGACCGGACTAGTGAGAATGGAAGTTATGACGGCGGACAAAGGCGTTGGCTTCAGCACCCCCCTGGCGACGGGACACAAGTTTGCCGGTTGGGCAGATGTGTTTGCTGCCGCCACACCCGGCACGGGCCTGGAAGATCGCGAAGTCATGCTGGAATATGCAAAGAAGCAGGTGTTTGGCATTGATGTGCTGAAACTCACCGCATCGTATCACGACTTTGAATCCGACGGCGGCAATATCAATTATGGTGACGAAACAGATCTGCAACTTTCGGCCAGTATCTGGAAAAAGGTCGAACTGGTCGCCAAATACGCCAACTATGATGCGGACCGCTTCGCCACCGACGTGAAAAAATTCTGGTTGTCGGCGGAAGTGAAATACTAAGCGCGGCGCTCAGCAAACAAAAATGGGCCGCGAGATGAAAAATCACGCGGCCTTTTCTTTTCCCGCTTCCCCATGCTCATACGCCTCCAGGAAGCCAAGCAGCTCCTCGCGGTAGGTGTAATAATCCGGATGCGCCAGCAGCGCCTTGCGGGTGCGCGGACGTGGCAGAGCAACGTCCATAATCTTGCCTACTTTCGCATTGGGGCCATTCGTCATCATCACTACCCTGTCCGCCAGCAAAATCGCCTCGTCCACATCATGGGTGACGCAGATGGCGGTGACCTGGGTACGCTTCCAGACATCCATCAGCACTTCCTGCAGTTCCCAGCGCGTGAGTGAATCCAGCATGCCGAACGGCTCGTCCAGCAGCAG
>JAUSQH010000534.1 GCA_030652895.1 Alphaproteobacteria bacterium | reverse complement strand
TGGAAGACGGGCCGTCCGGCCCCCTGTGGAAGGTAGTGTCATGAGCGCGCGCGAACTTCTCTATCTGTCCGACACCCCCCTGCGCGACGGCGCGCAAACCCAGGGCGTTGATTTCAGCGTCGAGGACAAGCTGCTGATTTCCAGAATGCTGGATGAATTGGGCCTGGATTATGTCGAAGGCGGCTGGCCCGGCGCCAATCCAACGGACACCGCTTTTTTTGCCGCGCCGCCAAAACTTGCCCGCGCAAAATTCACAGCATTCGGCATGACCAAACGCGCCGGGCGCAGCGCCCAAAATGACCCCGATCTAGCGGTTGTGCTGGACAGTGCAGCAGGCGCTGTATGCCTGGTCGGCAAGACCTGGGATTTCCATGTGGATGTGGCGTTGCAGGTCGGGCGCGACGAAAATGTCGAGGCGATTTCCGATTCCATTGCGCTGGTAAACCAGCGCGGCCATGAGGCGCTGTTCGACGCGGAACATTTCTTTGACGGCTACAAGGCCAATCCGGACTATGCGCTGCAATGCGTGCGCGCCGCCCATGATGCGGGCGCGCGCTGGGTGGTGCTGTGTGACACCAATGGCGGCAGCCTGCCCCACGAAGTGGAACGCATTGTGAGCGAGGTGGCGCACCATATTCCGGGCGCACATCTGGGCATTCATGTGCACAATGATACGGAAAATGCAGTCGCCAACTCACTGGCTGCCGTGCGCGCCGGGGTGCGGCATGTGCAGGGCACGATCAATGGCCTGGGCGAGCGGTGCGGCAACGCCAATCTCACCTCAATCATTCCATCTCTGATGCTGAAACCGGAGTATGCAGACAAATTCGAAACCGGCATTTCCCAGGCCGGGCTGAAGAAGCTCAGCAGCATTTCACACACCATTGACGAAATTCTCAATCGCCCCCCCAATCGCCATGCCGCCTATGTCGGCGCGTCGGCCTTTGCCCATAAAGGCGGGCTGCATGTTTCGGCAATGGCCAAGAACACCAAAACCTATGAGCATGTCGAACCCGAAAGCGTTGGTAACCGCAGGCGCATCCTGGTTTCGGATCAGGCGGGAAAATCCAATCTGATTGCCGAACTGGAAACCATCGGGATTATCGCGGACCCGAAAGACAAACGGCTGAACCGGCTGCTGGAAATCGTCAAGCAGCGGGAATTTCTGGGCTATTCCTATGATGGGGCGACGGCCTCGTTCGAGCTGCTGGTGCGCCGTTTGCTGGGTGAAATTCCCGAATATTTCAAGGTTGAAGGTTACCGCGTAATGGTGGAGCGCCGCCACAATGCCAAAGGCGAACTGGTCTCGGTTTCAGAAGCCACCGCCAGGATCATCATTGATGGCGAAATCCATCGCTCCTACGAAGAGGGCAATGGCCCGATCAACGCTCTGGACCGCGCACTGCGCAAGGACATGGGACGCTACTCCAGCTACATCGATGATCTGGAGCTGGCCGATTATAAAGTCCGTATCCTGACGGGCGGCACAGGCGCGATCACCCGCGTGATGATCGAAAGCCGCGATGGCAAGGGCGAACGCTGGTTCACCGTCGGCGTGTCGGAAAATATTGTTGATGCGTCGTTCGAGGCACTGATCGACAGCATCACCTACAAACTGTATCGCGACGGCGCAAAACTGTGACTGTCACGCTTCCGCCCCCCTGCGTCATTCTGGTGAGGCCGCAACTGGGCCAGAATATCGGCATGGCGGCACGCGCCATGGCGAATTTCGGCCTGAGCGATCTGCGTATCGTTGCGCCCCGAGAGGGCTGGCCCAATGAATGGGCAATCAAGGCGGCGTCGGGCGCGGACTGGGTGCTGGAGGACGCGCGGCTGTTTGACACGGTTGAAGCGGCGGTCGCAGATATACATTATCTGGTGGCTACCACCGCGCGCCTGCGGGAAATGCTGAAACCCGTTGTGACGGCTGAGGCGGCGGCACGAGAGATGCGCACGAAAACCGCCCAGGGGTTGCGCTGCGGAATAATGTTCGGGCCGGAACGCTCGGGCCTTGAAAATGACGATGCGACATTGGCCCAGGCGGTACTGCGCATTCCCGTCGATCCGCGTTTCACGTCCATCAATCTGGCGCAGGCGGTGCTGCTGACCGGCTATGAATGGTTCAGGCTGGCGGATACAACGCCGCCCGAAAGGCTTGATCCCGGCAACACATGGCCCGCCAGCAATGCGGAACTGGTGGCGCTGTTTGAGCATCTGGAGCGCGAACTGGACACTGCCGGTTTTCTGTTCCCCCCCGAAAAACGCCCCGCCATGGTCCGCAACCTGCGCAATATTTTCATGCGCGCCGGCTTGATGGAACAGGATGTCCGCGCCCTGCGCGGTGTGGTCACCTCACTCGCGACGGCGCGTGTGAAGAAGGAGCAAGGCTGACGTTTCGCTCAGGATTGCAAAAAACGAGACTTTCAGAAGTCTCGTGGGTATTGAGCGCTAGCATAACCTTGCCCGGCGAAATCACAGGCAAAAAATCTGATCATTTGTCACCGCATGGTGTTATGTTGAACCCAACTCGAAATTTGATTTGGTCCAAGTGTCCACAGAAACCCCAACAGTTGAACACGCAGAACCGCCCGCGGTCCCGCAAACATTCCTAGTACCCCCATGGGCACACTGGCTGCTGTTTGGCGGGCTGTTGTCGGTCGGCATCGGGCGTTCGGTCACGCTGGCCGTGCTGGCGCCCATTGGGCGCGAACTGGGACTGATGGAAATTCAGGTCGGGCTGATATCCGCGCTTACTGCGGCCATGTTCTTTTTTGGCGGGCCGTTCTGGGGGCGGCGCTGCGAAAGCATGGGACGGCGCCAGGTGATGATCATCGGCCTGATTGGCTATGCCGTCACAACCGTGATGTTTGCTGCTGTGGTTGAGGCCGGGCTGCATGGCTGGCTGTCGATTCTGTTTGTTTATCCCCTGATGCTGCTTACCCGCATGGCGTTTGCGGCAGTGGCGAGCGGCGTCTTTCCGGCCTCGCAGTCGTTTATTGCGGTAACAACCTCGCCGGAAGAGCGCACCTCGGGTATCGCGCTGCAGAATGCGGCGTTTGGCCTTGGGTCAATATTGGGTCCCGCCATCGGCGGCGCCATGGTGCTGATCAGCCTGATTGCGCCACTATATGTGGCGGCGCTGGTGGCGCTGGTCAGCGCCACCCTGATCTGGATGTTTTTACCGGAACCGCCAACGCGCGTGACGCCCCCTGGGGTGGCGAAACTGCGCTTTACCGATCCGCGCATCCGGCCGTTTCTGATCATCAACTTTTTTTCGTCGTATGTGATGGCGACGGTGCATCAGGTCGGCGGGTTTTATTTCCAGGATGTCCTGCACCTAACAGCAGCCCAGACCGCGAATCGGGTGGGTACTGCGCTGGTTTTGATGGCCATCGTCACGATGGGGGCGCAGTTTCTGATTATCCGGCCTTTCCGCCTGACGCCAAAGGTTTTGCTGCGTTTTGGCGCGCCAACGATCCTGATCGGGGTTGCGGTGCTGATAGTGTCGTCCACCCTGATTCCACTGCTGGTTGGAATGGTGCTGGTGGGCCTGGGCCTGGGCTTCAGCCAGCCGGGCAATGCGGCGGCAGGCAGTCTGAAAGTCGCCCCCTATGAGCAGGGCGGCCTGGCCGGGATCAGCATGTCTGCAGGTTCCCTGGGGTTTGGCCTGGGTCCGCTGCTTGGTTCGGCGCTGTACCAGATCAAGCCGGAAGTGCCGTTTGTGGTGGCTTTGGCGATGATGATCGGCGTTACGGCTTATGTAATGTGGCTTTCGATCCCCGATCCGAAGGACTATCGGGGATAAGGTTTGACAGGCAGCGCTTTGTGCGTATATTACCCTCGAAATGCGGGCCCGCTTAGACAAGTGTGGCCCTTTCCGTCATTCATGTGAATCTATCTCTTAGATAAAAAGGGCCGGGAAAAGTTAATGTCGAAGCGGCAACAATCAAAGCACAAGATCGACCGTCGTCTGGGTGAAAATCTCTGGGGCCGGCCCAAAAGCCCGTTGAACAAGCGTGAATATGGCCCAGGTCAGCATGGGCAACGCCGTAAAACAAAACTGTCGGACTTTGGCATTCAGTTGCGCGCCAAGCAGAAACTGAAAGGCTATTACGGCAATATCAGCGAAAAGCAGTTTCGCGGTATCTACGAAGAAGCAGTGCGCGTGCGCGGGGACGCCGGTGAAAACCTGGTGGGACTACTGGAGCGGCGCCTGGACGCCATCGTGTACCGTTCTAAGTTCGTACCCACGGTTTTTGCGGCGCGGCAGTTCGTCAATCATGGCCATGTCATGGTCAATGGATCACGGGTCACGATCCCAAGCTACCGGGTGCGTGAAGGTGATGTGGTCGAAATCCGCGAAAAATCCCGTCAACTCGGCATGGTACTCGAAGCGCTCGAATCCGCCGAACGCCAGGTGCCGGATTACCTCAATGTGGACAACCGCGCATTGAAGACCGTTTTTGTGCGTACGCCGCAATTAACGGACGTGCCCTATCCGGTGATGATGGAACCAAATCTGATTATCGAATTTTATTCGCGCTAGTCGCATTATTTTGGTGTGGTAACGACGTTCACTTTTGAAGTTTTAGCGTCGAAATCCACCAGTTCCTCTTGCTGCTTGCCGAGGAAGATGTTCATTGCTGGCGCGCCTTTTTCCTGCGGCGCCAGTACGATATTCATCTTCTGATTATAGGCGTGATGCAAAAAGCCGTGCTTGTCCTG
The DNA here is from genome assembly GCA_030652895.1 of Alphaproteobacteria bacterium. Classification (GTDB taxonomy): domain Bacteria; phylum Pseudomonadota; class Alphaproteobacteria; order UBA11222; family UBA11222; genus UBA11222. The sequence goes on along the minus strand of JAUSQH010000534.1, from coordinate 729 downwards.
GATTTCAAAACGCAGAATATTGAAGAACCCTGGACCGACCTGTTCGCCCGTCAGATAACAGGCGCAGTGACGGATGCTGCCCCCTGACAGCCCCATGCCCTTGAAACGTTCCATCATGTGCGCCGCCTGTGCCACAAAGCCTGCGGTACCCAATACTTTACCACCGCGCGGCATTGGCCGTTCAAATTCGCCAACAAGGATTTGACCCGGCAAGCAGCGATCGATCATGCGGGCCAGCGAAATCGTCACTTCTCCGACAATATAATCATAGCCGCGCGGATTCAGCCCCTCCACCTGATAATATGAATAATGCGATCCCAGTGAAAAGCATACCCGCAACGAAGGCGCCATGTCCGGACCATGCCGCATGCGCGCCGTTGCGTTGTCCGCCAGCGCTAGCATGACCAGCAGATAACTTGCGAGATCGGCCTCTATGCCGGTATCACGGTTCCACACATAGAACCCGTCGCCGGTGGTGGAGCGGGCAAGATTTATATCTATGCCAATATCGCTAAGACGCTTATGTGCAATGTTGATTGAATATTCGAGCGAGCTGAGTTGCGCCACCTGTTCAAGCGGGTCGTTTTTTGAAAAGCCCACAATGTCAAACAGACCGACGGCCCGGTGCGGCGTCTTGGTAACCGAATAGCGGGTGATAAGAGAGTTCACAAGACTGGGCGCCACAAGGCCCGGTCCGGAACCGATCTGGTCCGGCAGGGTAATCAGCGT